>NZ_JBHXNU010000002.1:66862-266730 GCF_042719255.1 Rhodococcus sp. NPDC058532 | reverse complement strand
CTGTCCGTGTCCTCCGGAAAACCCAGGGCCCAAAGCGGCTGTGGGGGAGGGTCGGTGCAAACACAAACCCTCCCCCGCCTCTGGCCTGGGTCCCGGACCCGTGAGCCCCAACTGTCGGTGCTCATGAGCCCAGCGGCCTCGGTGCTCATCCGCGCAACGTCGCGTGCAGGTCCTGCAGCGACTGGACCCCGATGTCGCCGCGGATCGCGGCCTCGATGCCCTGGACCGCGGCCGACGCGCCCTGCACGGTGGTGATGCACGGGATCGTCGCCGACACGGCCGCGCTCCGGATCTCGTAGCCGTCGACACGCGGTCCGGAGTTCCCGTACGGCGTGTTGATCACCATGTCGACCTCGCCGGCCCGGATCCGGTCGACGATGGTGACGGCGCCCTCGTCGAGCTCCTCACCGGACTGCTTGTGCACCTGCTCGCAGACGATGCCGTTGCGGCGCAGCACGTCCGCGGTGCCCGCGGTCGCGAGGATCGCGAAGCCGAGGTCCGCGAGCCGCTTGACCGGGAAGATCAGCGACCGCTTGTCCTTGTTCGCGACGGAGACGAAGACGGTGCCGGAGGTGGGCAGCGATCCGTACGACGCGGTCTGGCTCTTCGCGAACGCGGTGCCGAAGTCCTTGTCGATGCCCATCACCTCGCCGGTGGACTTCATCTCCGGGCTGAGCAGGGTGTCGACGCCGGTGCCGTCGGCGCGGCGGAACCGGTTGAACGGCAGCACCGCCTCCTTGACCGCGATCGGCGCGGTCGCCGGCGTCTCGCCGCCGTCCCCGCTCGCGGGCAGAATGCCCTTGCTGCGCAGCTCGGCGATCGACTCACCGAGCATCACCCGCGCGCACGCCTTCGCCAGCTGCACCGCGGTCGCCTTCGACACGAACGGCACCGTGCGGGACGCCCGCGGGTTCGCCTCAAGGACGTAGAGGATGTCGTCCTTGAGCGCGTACTGCACGTTGAGCAGGCCCTTGACGCCGATGCCCTTCGCGAGCGCCTCGGTGGAGCGGCGCACGTTCTCCAGGTCGGCCCGGCCGAGGGTGATCGGCGGCAACGCGCAGGCGGAGTCACCGGAGTGGATGCCCGCCTCCTCGATGTGCTCCATCACGCCGCCGAGGTACACCTCGGTGCCGTCGCACAGCGCGTCGACGTCGATCTCGACGGCGTCCTCGAGGAACCGGTCGACCAGCACGGGCCGGTCGTCGGAGATCTCGGTGGCGCGGGCGATGTAGTCCTGCAGCGACTTCTCGTCGTACACGATCTCCATGCCGCGCCCGCCGAGCACGTAGGACGGCCGCACCAGCACCGGGTAGCCGATCCCGGACGCGATGTCCCGGGCGCCGTCGAAGGTGGTGGCGGTGCCGAACTTCGGCGCGGGCAGCCCGGCCTCGGTGAGGACGCGGCCGAACTCGCCGCGGTCCTCGGCCAGGTCGATGGCCTCGGGGCTGGTGCCGACGATCGGGACACCGGCCTCCTTCAGCCGCCGCGCCAGACCCAGCGGCGTCTGACCGCCGAGCTGCACGATGACGCCGGCGACGGTGCCCGACGCCGACTCCGCGCGGTACACCTCGAGCACGTCCTCGAAGGTCAGCGGCTCGAAGTACAGCCGGTCGGCGGTGTCGTAGTCGGTGGAGACGGTCTCCGGGTTGCAGTTGACCATCACCGTCTCGTACCCGGCCTCGGACAGGGTCAGCGCCGCGTGCACGCACGAGTAGTCGAACTCGATGCCCTGACCGATGCGGTTCGGACCGGAGCCGAGGATCAGCACCTTCTGCTTCTCCCGCTGCTCGGCGACCTCGGTCTCGGCGTTCGGATCGAGCTCGTACGTCGAGTAGTGGTACGGCGTCTTGGCCTCGAACTCGGCGGCGCAGGTGTCGACGGTCTTGTACACCGGGTGGATGCTCAGCTCGTCGCGCAGCGCGCGGACCGCGTCCTCCCCCACCCGGTGGTCGCCGAACTCGGGCCGCAGCGCGGCGATCTGCCGATCCGACAGGCCGTGGTACTTGGCCTGCCGCAGCGTCACCTCGTCGAGGTGCTCGGCGGCACGCAGGTGCTCGCCCAGCTCGTGGATCTGCTCGAACTGGTCGAGGAACCACGGGTCGATCGCGGTGGCGTCGAACAGCTGCTCGACGGTCGCACCGAGCGCGAACGCCTTCGCGATGCCGTACATGCGGCCGTCGTGCGGGACCTTCAGCTCCTCGAGCAGCGCGTCGAGGTCGTCCCCCTCCACCTCGGGGCCGGTCCACCAGCCCGCCCGCTTGGTCTCCAGCGAGCGCATCACCTTGCCGAACGCCTCGGTGAAGTTGCGGCCGATGGACATGGCCTCACCGACGGACTTCATCGTGGTGGTCAGGGTGCCGTCGGCGCCCGGGAACTTCTCGAACGCGAACCGCGGCGCCTTGACGACGACGTAGTCGAGCGTCGGCTCGAAGCAGGCCGGCGTCTCCTTCGTGATGTCGTTGACGATCTCGTCGAGGGTGTAGCCGATCGCCAGCTTGGCGGCCATCTTCGCGATCGGGTAGCCGGTCGCCTTCGACGCCAGCGCCGACGAGCGGGACACCCGCGGGTTCATCTCGATGACGACCAGGCGGCCATCCTTCGGGTCCATCGCGAACTGGATGTTGCAGCCGCCGGTGTCGACGCCGACCTCGCGCAGGATCGCGATGGAGAGGTCACGCATCTCCTGGTATTCGCGGTCGGTGAGCGTCATCGCGGGCGCGACGGTGACCGAGTCACCGGTGTGCACGCCGACCGGGTCGACGTTCTCGATCGAGCAGACGATGACCACGTTGTCGCGGCCGTCGCGCATCAGCTCGAGCTCGTACTCCTTCCAGCCGAGGATGGACTCCTCGATCAGGACGTTCGCCGTCGGCGACGCGGCGAGGCCGCCGCCGGCGATCCGCTCCAGGTCGGTCTCGTCGTAGGCCATCCCGGACCCGAGGCCGCCCATCGTGAACGACGGCCGCACCACGACCGGGTAGCCGAGCTCGGCGACGGTGTCCTTCACCTCGTCCATCGTGAAGCACACCCGCGAGCGCGCCGACTCGCCGCCGCACTTGGTGACGATGTCCTTGAACTTCTGCCGGTCCTCGCCCCGCTGGATGGCGTCGAAGTCGGCGCCGATCAGCTCGACGCCGTACTTGGTGAGCAGGCCCTGCTCGTGCAGCGCGACGGCGGTGTTCAGTGCGGTCTGGCCGCCGAGGGTCGCCAGGACGGCGTCGATCGGGGTGCCCTTCGCGGCCTCGCGGGCGAAGACCTTCTCGACGAACTCCGCGGTGATCGGCTCGACGTAGGTGGAGTCGGCGAACTCCGGGTCGGTCATGATCGTGGCCGGGTTGGAGTTGACCAGCGAGACCCGCAGGCCCTCCTCCCGGAGCACGCGGCACGCCTGGGTGCCGGAGTAGTCGAACTCGCAGGCCTGGCCGATGACGATCGGACCGGAACCGATCACCAGGATGTGCTTGAGATCTGTGCGCTTCGGCATTACTTCTTGGCTCCCTCGAGCAGGCTGGTGAAACGGTCGAACAGGTAGGCGGCGTCGTGCGGGCCCGCCGCGGCCTCCGGGTGGTACTGCACGGAGAACGCGGAGTCGTCGAGCAGGCGGACGCCCTCGACGGCACCGTCGTTGGCGCAGGTGTGGGAGACCTGGGCGCGACCGAACGGGGTGTCGAACTCCTGGCCCGCTTCGCCCTCGAGCGCGAACCCGTGGTTCTGCGCGGTGATCGCGATCCGGCCGGTGCCGTGCTCGACCACCGGGATGTTGATGCCGCGGTGCCCGAACTTCATCTTGTAGGTGTCCAGGCCGAGGGCGCGACCGAGGATCTGGTTGCCGAAGCAGATGCCGAACAGCGGCAGACCCTGGCCGAGGACCTCCTTCGTCAGGTGCACCGCGCCGTCCGCGGTCGCCGGGTCGCCGGGGCCGTTGGACAGGAACACGCCGTCCGCGTTCAGGTCGAGGATCTGCTCGAGGCTCGCGGTCGAGGGCAGCACATGCACCCGGATCCCGCGCTGCGCGAACATCCGCGGCGTGTTGGTCTTGATGCCGAGGTCGATCGCGGCGACCGTGAAGCGGGCCTTGCCGCCGACCGGCTCGACGACGTAGCCGCTGCTGGTGGACACCTCACCGGCCAGGTCAGCGCCGAGCATCGCGGGCTGCCCCTGCACCGCGGCGAGCATGCTGGCGTCGTCGGCGAGCGCGGCGCCGGAGAACACGCCGGCGCGCATCGATCCGCGGGTGCGCAGGTGCCGGACCAGGGCGCGGGTGTCGATGCCTGCGATGCCGACGACGCCCTGCCGCTCCAGCTCATCCTGCAGCGACCCGGTGGCCCGCCAGCTCGACGTGCGGCGCGACGGATCACGGACCACGAAACCGGCCACCCAGATTCGCGACTCCGACGACTTTCCGGTCGGGCCGACGGACTCGTTGTCCTCGTCGTTCCAGCCGGTGTTGCCGATCTGCGGGGCGGTGGCCACCACGATCTGGCGGTGGTAGCTGGGGTCGGTCAGGGTCTCCTGGTAGCCGGTCATGCCGGTGGAGAACACCGCCTCACCCAGGGTCTGCCCGGTGGCGCCGAACTCGACGCCGCGGAAGATCCGGCCGTCCTCCAGGACGAGGGCCGCGGGCCCTGACTTCACGATGCTCACTCTTTCTCTCCATCCACCCAGGTCGGGTACACGCTCTTGTCGTCTCCACGGAATCCGGTGTCGATCTCCGTTCCGGTGGGCAGCTCCCACCGGATCACCAGGACCCCGTCCTTGCTCATGACCTTGCCCGCGAGCCCGCGTTCGGTCCGGATCGCGCGGATCGACTCCTGCGGGATCCAGATCGGCGACGCCCCGTCGCGTTCGAGCAGCACACCCAGCTCGTGGCGGCTCAGTTCGCCGGTGGCCCGGTGGCCGAGGTCGCCGACCGCGATCCGGTCCTGCCAACTCGGGGCGAGGGTGCTGCCCACATACAGTCCGGTGCTCGGCGGGATCAGCTGCGCCCCCCGCTCGGCGGGGACGGCGGGCAGGTCGCCGACGCGCTCCCGCTGCCGCTTCGCCCGGCCCCGCCAGCCCCAGAACATCAACGCAACCAGCACCACCCACAGGGCCGCGAAGCCGGCGGTGATCAGGACCCGGTCCATCACCGCACCCGCCCCTCGAGCACCGTCGGCGTGCCCCGCAGCAGGGTGGTGGTGACCTTCGCACCGAAGGTCATCGCCTCGTAGGGGGTGTTGTTCGCGATCGACGCGAGCTCGGGTCCGCGGACCGTCCACTCCCGGGCCGGGTCGACCAGCGTCAGGTTTGCCGGCTCGCCGACCGCGATCGGGCGGCCCTGGTCGGGCAGCCCGACGATCTCCGCGGGCCGCTCGCTCATCACCTTCGCGACGCCGCGCCAGTCCAGCAGCCCGGGCTCGACCATGGTCTGCGCGATGATCGCCAGCGCCGTCTCCAACCCGAGCATGCCGGGGCGGGCCTGCGAGAACTCGCAGCACTTGTCCTGCTCGGCGTGCGGGGCGTGGTCGGTGCCGACGCAGTCGATCGTGCCGTCGGCCAGCGCCGCGCGCAGCGCCTCCACGTCGGAACGTTCCCGCAGCGGCGGGTTCACCCGGTTCACCCCGTCGTAGGTCTCCAGCCGGGAGTCGTCGAGCAGCAGGTGATGCGGGGTGACCTCGGCGGTGATCGAGATGCCCTGCCCCTTGGCCCACTTCAGCAGTTCGACGGTGCCTGCGGTGGAGGCGTGGCAGATGTGCACGCGGGCTCCGGCGTCGCGGGCAAGGAGGGCGTCGCGGGCGACGATCGACTCCTCCGCCGCCCGCGGCCAGCCACCGAGCCCGAGCCGGGCGGCGGTCGGGCCCTCGTGGGCGACGGCGCCGACGGTCAACCGCGGCTCCTCCGCGTGCTGCGCGATCAGCACACCGAGCGCGCTGGAGTATTCCAGGGCGCGGCGCATGACCAGCGGGTCGTCAACGCAGTGGCCGTCGTCGGAGAACAGCTTGACCTGCCCGACGCCGGCGGCCATCGTCGCCATCTCGGCGAGCTGCTTGCCCGCCAGCCCGACGGTGACCGCCCCGACCGGGTGCACGTCGACGAGCCCGACCTCCTGGCCGCGGCGCCACACGTGGTCGGTGATGACCACCGAGTCGGCGACCGGGCTGGTGTTGGCCATCGCGAAGACCGCGGTGAATCCACCGAGAGCCGCTGCCGCGGAGCCGGTTTCGATGGTCTCGGTGTCCTCGCGGCCAGGTTCCCGCAGGTGGGTGTGCAGGTCGACGAAGCCGGGCAGCAGGATCTGGCCCGCGGCGTCGATCACGGTGGCGTCGTCCGCCGCGGCGAGTCCCGCCCCGATCTCGGCGATCTCGCCGCCGCGGATCAGCACGTCGACCGGGTCACCCTCGCCGTAGATCCGCGTTCCGGTGATCAGCACCTCGCCGCCGCTCACAGCGCCACCCCTTCCCCGGTACCGACCAACAACCCGAACAGGACAGCCATGCGGATGTGAACTCCATTCGTGACCTGCTGCAGCACAGCAGTTTTCGGTGAATCGGCAACGGCGGACGCGATCTCCATACCGCGCAGCATCGGCCCCGGGTGCAGCACCACCGCATGCTCCGGCAGCAGCGCGAGGCGCCTCTCGTTGAGGCCGTAGGTGATCGAGTACTCGCGCGGCGACGGGAAGAACCCGCCGTTCATCCGCTCCGCCTGCACCCGCAGCATCAGCACCGCGTCCAGGCCCGGCAGTTCGGCGTCGATCGAATGCGAGACGGTGACCGGCCAGCTCGACACCCCCACCGGCAGCAGCGTCGGGGGCGCGACCAGCACCACCTCCGCGCCGAGCATCGACAGCAGGAACGCGTTGGACCGCGCGACCCGACTGTGCAGGATGTCGCCGACGATCGCGATCCGTTTGCCCGCGATGTCGCCGAGCCGCTGCCGCAGGGTGAGCGCATCCAGCAACGCCTGCGTCGGATGCTCGTGGGTGCCGTCGCCCGCGTTGATGACGGCGGGCCCGCCGCCGTTACCGTCGCCGGTCCACTCGGCGATCCGGTGCGCGGCGCCCGACGCGGGATGCCGCACGATCAGCGCGTCCGCGCCAGCGGCGTGCAGGGTCAGCGCGGTGTCCCGCAGCGACTCGCCCTTGCTCACCGATGAACTCGACGCGCTGACGTTGATCACGTCCGCGCTCATCCACTTCCCGGCGACCTCGAAGGAGACGCGGGTGCGGGTCGAGTTCTCGAAGAAGACGGTCATCACGGTGCGCCCGCGCAGGGTCGGCAGCTTGCGGACCTCGCGGCCGAGCAGCGCCTGCTGGAATCGTTCGGCCTCGTCGAGCAGTGCGGTGGCCGACTCCGCGGTCAGGTCGGTGACCGAGAGCAGATGCTTCACTGGGCGGTTCCCTCGTTCTCTCCGCTGCTGAGCGTCACGGCGTCGACGCCGTCGTGCTCGACCAGCAGCACCTGGACGTCCTCGCTGCGCGCGGTGGGGACGTTCTTACCGACGTAGTCCGCGCGCAGCGGAAGCTCCCGGTGGCCGCGGTCGACGAGGACCGCCAGCTGCACGGCACGGGGCCTGCCGAGGTCCCGCAGCGCGTCCAGCGCCGACCGCACCGAGCGGCCCGAGAACAGGACGTCGTCGACGAGGATCACCAGCGCGCTGTCGACCCCGCCGTCCGGCACCGAGGTCCGCTCGAGCGGGCGGTGCGGCTTGGTCCGCAGGTCGTCGCGGTAGAGGGTGATGTCCAGGGATCCGACGGGGGGCCGGATGCCGGAGAATTCCTCGATCTTCGCGGCGAGGCGGTGGGCGAGGGTGGTGCCGCGGGTCGGGATACCGATCAACACCACACGGGGTGGATCGTTCTCCGCGTCCAGCGCGGTCTTCTCGATGATCTGGTGCGCGATCCGGGCGACCGTGCGACCGACGTCGGCAGCGGAGAGCAACTCCCTACCGGTGGGTGTGTTCGACAAGCTGGACCTCCTTCTCCGCCTCTCGGGACGGATCGTTAAAGGATGTCTGACGCCGCTCAGCCTAGCAGCGCGGGCACCCGTCACCCGCACCCGCGCGACGTGGGCCTGACCACAGCCCGGATACGGGTGAAGGGCACCCTCGCCCGGTCCAACCGGTCGAGGGTGCCCTTCACCCGTGGCGGCGAGTCAGTCGTCGGACGACTCCGCGGCCTGCTGCTGAGACTGCGCGGTCGCGGCGGCGGCGGCCCGCACCTGGGGCGCGACGAGGACGACCTGCCCGAGGATGCCGTTGACGAACGCGGGCGACTCGTCGGTGGACAGTTCCTTCGCAAGTTCGACGGCCTCGTCGACCGCGACGACCGGCGGCACGTCCGTGGCGTGGAACAGTTCCCACACCGCGATCCGCAGGATGGCCCGGTCGACGGCGGGCAGCCGGTCGAGCGTCCAGTCCTGCAGATGGTCGGCGATCACCCGGTCCAGCCGGTCCAGGTTCTCCGCGACACCGGTCACCACCGTGACCGTGTACGGGTTCACCGGCGCGACGGTGTCGTCCCTGCTGGACAGCTCGACCCGCTCATCCGCAAGGTTCACCGGGTCGAGGTCACGCGCCTCCGCCTCAAACAGGAAGTCGACGGCACGCTTGCGGGCCTTGTGCCTGGCCCCGAGCTTCTTCTGGCTACCGGACACGCTACGAGTTCACGCGGCCCAGGTAGTTGCCGTCACGCGAGTCGATCTTCAGCTTGTCACCGGTGTTGATGAACAGCGGGACCTGCACCTCGGCGCCGGTCTCCAGGGTCGCGGGCTTGGTGCCGCCGGTGGAGCGGTCACCCTGCAGGCCCGGATCGGTGTGCTGGACCAGCAGCTCGACGGTGACCGGCAGCTCCACGAACAGCGGGGCATCCTCGTGCGTGGCGACCTGGACCTGCATGTTCTCCAGCAGGAAGCGGTGGCCGTCCCCGACGGTGGCCTCCGGGATGGAGATCTGGTCGTAGGTGTCGCCGTCCATGAAGACGTAGTCGCTGCCGTCGTGGTACAGGTACGTCATGTCGCGGCGGTCGACGGTCGCGGTCTCGACCTTCACCCCGGCGTTGAACGTCTTGTCCACGTTCTTGCCCGAGAGCACATTCTTCAGCTTCGTCCGCACGAACGCGGGACCCTTGCCCGGCTTGACGTGCTGGAACTCGACGATCTGCCAGAGCTGGCCCTCGATCTTCAGTACGAGCCCGTTCTTGAAATCACTGGTGTCCGCCACTGGCTTCGCGTCTCCTTTTAGACGATTGTCAAATCCTTGCTGGTGAGCGTGAGGAGCTCGGGCCCCTGCTCGCGGACCACGAGGGTGTCCTCGATCCGGACGCCTCCGCGCCCGGAGAAGTACACCCCCGGCTCGACGGTCACCGCAGCACCGGCTAGCAGTGTACCGGTGCCGCCCTTCCCGATCCCCGGCGCTTCATGGATCTCCAGGCCGACACCGTGCCCGAGACCGTGCAGGAACAGGTCGCCGTGACCCGCGTCCTCGATCACCGAACGGGACGCCGCGTCCACCTCGCCGACCGCGACCCCGGGTGCCAGCGCCGCCCGCCCCGCCGCCTGCGACCGCAGCACCAGGTCGTACACGTCCCGCTGCCAGGCCGCAGCCGACCCGAGCACATAGGTGCGGGTCATATCGGAGTGGTAGCCGGCGACGGTGGCTCCGAAGTCGAGCTTGACGAAGTCCCCGGACGCCAACACCGCGTCCGTCGGCCGGTGATGCGGGATCGCCGAGTTCGCGCCCGCCGCCACGATCGTCTCGAACGAGACGCCGTCGCCGCCGTGCTCGAGCATCAGGAACTCAAGGTCCCGCCCGACCTCCCGCTCGGTCCGGCCCGGCCGCAGCCCGCCCCGCTCGATCAGCACGGCCAGCGCCAGATCCGCAGCCGCACAAGCCCGCCGGAGCAGACCGACCTCGTGCTCGTCCTTGACCTCCCGCAGCCGCTCCACCAGTCGCGGGGCACGGGTCAGGGCAAGGTCCGGCGCCGCGGACCGCCACGCGGCCAGCGCGTCGACCGTCACCACATGACTCTCGAACCCCACCCGCACGCCCGCACGGTCCGCGAGCCGCCCGACCAGGGCCGCCGCGCTCGACCGGTCGATCACCGCCCGCAGGTCCGGCACCTGCGCACCGACCTGGGTGACGTAGCGGCCGTCGGTGCAGATGACCGTCCGGTCCTCAGTGTCCGGGCCGTCGCCCGCGTCGACGATCAGCGCCGCGTTCGACCCGGTGAATCCGGTGAGGTAGCGGATGTTGAGCAGGTCGGTGACCAGCAGGACGTCGAGGTCATGCTCGGCGAGCAGTCGGCGCAGGGCGGCGCGGCGTGCGCCGTGATCGGCAGTGAACATGGGTCCAACGTACGACAGTGACCCGCCCGGTCGGGCGCGGTCGCCGTCCGATTGGCCGAGTATCCGCGGCCGGCGGTGTCGGTTGGGTCACAGCCCCGACGTGACGCTCGTTACGCTGTCCGCATGAAACCCTGGATTGTTCGCGGTCTCGGCATGACATTCGTCCACGTCATCACCCGTGTCGTGCTCGGAATCGCCATCACCGCGTGGCCCCTGCACGGGTCGCTGATGCGCTGGCTCGGCATCATCGTCGTCGTCCTCGCGGCACTGTTGTGGGCGGGAGTCGACGGCATCCGTGACGCCCGCGCGCATCCGTCCGAGCGGGAGGAGGCGGACCTGACGATGACCTGGCTCAAGGCGGGCGCCGTCGCCGGCCTGCTCTCGGGTGCGGTGTGCTGGCTGATCGGCGCGGTGTCCGACATCGCGCTCGGCGAGAACCCGCTGTTCTTCGAACTGACCTCCGGCGCCGCCTTCACCCTGCTGCTGGTGTTCGTTCCCGCGATGCTCGCGGTCGCGGTCGGGCGGTTCCTCGCGCATCGGGACGCGAACAAGGCGGACAAGCAGGCCGCGGTCGCCGCGCCGGTCCCGGTGGCGGCAGCAATCGCGGGTGACCCCGAGACGACCGAGCAGTGGTCACACGAGGAGGACGGTGGATCGTACGGGTTCGCCGAGGGCCCCTACTCCGAACCCTCCGACGACACCGGTCCCGCCGACGACGCCCCCACCGAGGTGTTCCGCGCGGTCCAGCCGCCGAAGGACTGAATGCAGCTCCGCTGCCCGTGAGTGATTTTCACCCCGGTCGGGGTGAAAATCACTCACAGTTCCGGCTTCCCGGGGCGGCGCGGCCGCCGATGGTCAGCGCTCGGCGAGGAACCGCATCGCGAGAGCGTAGCCCTGCACCCCGGCACCGACGATGACAGCGGTCGCGAGCGGGCTCAGGTACGAATGCTGCCGGAACTCCTCGCGGGCGTGCACGTTCGAGATGTGCACCTCGACGAGCCCCGCGGTCAGCTCCGCGCAGGCATCCCGCAGGACCACCGAGGTGTGCGTCAGACCACCCGCATTGAGGATCACCGGCTCCCCCGCGTCCGCGGCGTCGTGGATCCAGCCGAGCAGCTCGCCCTCGTGATCGGACTGCCGGACCTGCACCTGCACACCGAGTTCCGCGGCGGTGCGGTCGCACAGGGCCACCAGGTCGGCGTGTGTGGTCGCGCCGTACACCTCGGGCTGACGGCGTCCGAGCCGCCCCAGGTTCGGCCCGTTGATGATCTGGATCGTCACAGCAGTACCGTACCGGCGGTCGCGCCCGGGTCACGGGAGATCGCGGAGTAGGCCGCGGCGAGCAGCGTCGGGTCCGGGCCCTCCAGTCGGCTCGGCTTCGCCAGGCCGTCCAGGACCACGAACCGCAACATGCCCGCGCGGTTCTTCTTGTCGGTCTGCATGCCCTTCATCAGGTCGGCGAAGGCGTCCGCGTCGTAGCCGGTGGGCAGCCCGATCGACTCGAGGATCGACTTGTGCCGATCGGCGGTGGCATCGTCGAGGCGGCCCGCGAGCCGACCGAGTTCGGCGGCGAAGACCAGCCCGACGGACACCGCGGCACCGTGCCGCCAGCGGTACTTCTCGCGCCGCTCGATCGCGTGGCCGAGGGTGTGCCCGTAGTTGAGGATCTCCCGCAGGCTCGACTCCTTGAGGTCCGCGGCGACGACCGTCGCCTTCACCTCGACGGAGCGGCGGATCAGTTCGGGCAGGACCTCCCCGGTCGGGTCGAGGGCGGCCTCCGGGTCCGCCTCGATCAGGTCGAGGATCACCGGGTCGGCAATGAAGCCGGTCTTGATCACCTCGGCCATGCCGGCGACGATCTCGTTGCGCGGCACCGTTTCCAGGGTCGCGAGGTCGATCAGGACGGCGGACGGTTCATGGAACGACCCGACGAGGTTCTTCCCCGCGTCGGTGTTGATGCCGGTCTTGCCGCCGACCGCGGCATCGACCATCGCCAGCAACGTGGTCGGCACGTGCACGACCTTCACCCCGCGCATCCAGGTCGCCGCGACGAACCCGGCGAGGTCGGTTGCCGCGCCGCCGCCGAGGCTGACCACCGCGTCGCTGCGGGTCAGGCCGATCCGGCCGAGCACCTCCCAGCAGAATCCGGCGACCGCGAGATCCTTGCCGTCCTCGGCGTCCGGGATCTCGATGCTGTGCGCGTCGATCCCCTTCGCGGCGAGCGCCGCCTTGAGCACGTCCGCGGTCTGCAGCAGCGTCGGCTGGTGGATGATCGCGACGGTCCGGATGCCCGCAAGTTCGCCGACGATGTCGTCGAGCAGACCGCGGCCGATGATCACCGGATACGGGTTGGCCGTCTCGACCTGGACGCGTACGGGTTCGGTCACTGCCTGCCTTCTTCCTTCTGCGTGTCACCGGGCCGCGGGTCGAGCGGCGCCGGGTCGGTCTTCGTCGGGTCAAGCTTCGCGAGCAACTGCTCGACGACCCGGGCGGGGCTGCGCCCGTCGGTGCGCAACCGAATGGTCGCGACCTCCCGGTAGAGGGGTCGGCGGCGGCGCATCAGATCGCGGTACTTCTGTCGCGGGTCGCCGCCGGTGAGCAGCGGGCGACCGGTGTTGGCGCCGGTCCGTTTGAGGCCCTCGGCGACGCTGATCTCGAGGTAGACGACGGTGTGCCCGGCCAGCCTGCGCCGGGTGGTGTCGGAGAGGATCGCGCCGCCGCCGAGGGAGACGATGCCGTCCTGCTCCCCGAGGGCGCGGCGGACGACGTCCTCCTCGATTGTCCGGAACCCCGCCTCGCCGTCCTCGGCGAAGATCGCCGGGATGGTCCGGCCGGTCTCCTGCTCGATTGCCACGTCGGTGTCGTAGACGTCGAGGTCGAGCGCCCGGGCCAGCCGCCTCCCGATGGTCGACTTCCCGGCACCGGGCGGCCCGATCAGGACCGCGCGCGGGCTCACCTCGCCAGCCGCTCCCGCACGGCCGCGAGGTAGCCCTCGACGTTGCGCTGGGTCTCGGCGACGGAGTCGCCACCGAACTTCTCCAGCGCCGCCTGCGCGACGACGAGCGCGACCATGGACTCCGCGACGACACCGGCCGCGGGGACCGCACACACGTCGCTGCGCTGGTGGATCGCGACCGCTTCCTCGCCGGTGGCCATGTCGACGGTGGCCAGCGCGCGCGGAACGGTGGAGATCGGCTTCATCGCGGCACGCACCCGCAGCGCCTCGCCGTTGGTCATGCCGCCCTCGAGGCCACCCGCCCGGTTGGTCGAGCGCAGCACCCCGTCGGGGCCGGGCGTCATCTCGTCGTGCGCGGCACTTCCGCGGCGGCGGGCGGTCTCGAAGCCGTCCCCGACCTCGACACCCTTGATCGCCTGAATTCCCATGAGAGCGGCGGCCAGTCGTGCGTCGAGGCGGTTCTCGCCGCTGATGAATGAGCCGAGCCCGACGGGCAGGCCTTCGACGATCACCTCGACGACACCGCCGAGGGTGTCGCCGTCCTTCTTCGCGGCCTCGATCTCGGTGATCATCGACTCCTCGGCTGCCTTGTCGAAGGCGCGCACCGGGCTGGCATCGACGGCATCGAGATCGTCGGGCCGCGGCCCGGGGCCGACGTAGGGTTCGGACGCGCCGATGGAGATGACATGCGAGAGCACCTCGACACCGAACACCTGGCGCAGGAAGTTGCGGGCGATGGTGCCCGCGGCGACCCGGGCCGCGGTCTCCCTGGCGCTGGCCCGTTCGAGCACGGGACGGGCGTCGTCGAATCCGTACTTGAGCATCCCGGAGAAGTCGGCGTGGCCGGGCCGCGGACGGGTCAGCGGCGCGTTGCGGGCCAGGTCCTTGAGGAGCGCCTCGTCGACCGGGTCGGAGGCCATCACGGTCTCCCACTTGGGCCATTCACTGTTGGCGACCTCGACGGCGATCGGTCCGCCCATGGTGCGGCCGTGCCGGACGCCGCCGACGACGGTGACGACGTCCTTCTCGAAGCTCATCCGGGCGCCGCGCCCGTAACCGAGGCGGCGGCGGGCCAATTGGGAAGCGATCTCGTCCGAGGTGACCTCGACCCCGGCGACCATGCCGTCGAGCATCGCGACGAGGGCGGGTCCGTGGGATTCTCCGGCAGTTATCCAGCGCAGCACGCCGCCCATCATTCCACGGGACTGTTCCCGCTCGTCACACCGGTCACGCGAGGACGGCGAGCGCCACGAGCGAGGCCGCGCACATCGACGGTCCGTGCGGCAGACTCGCCCCGCCCCGCCCGGCGATGCGCAGCGTCACCCCGGCTGCGGCGGTGAGCGCGAACGCCCCGACCGCCGCCGCCAGCCACACCTGCGCCCCGCCCATCCCGGTGGCGGCGCCGAGCCCGACCGCGAGTTTGACGTCCCCGCCGCCCATCGAGGTGGGGGCGGCGAGGCGCATCAGCAGGTACCCGCCCCCGAGCAGGGCGGCGCCGACGAGGGCCTGGCGCAGCCCGCCGGTCGCGGCGGCGACCGCGAGGATCGCCGCAGCCCCCGGCAGCGTCAGCAGGTTCGGCAGCCGCCGCGTCCGCAGGTCGATCAGTCCGAGCCAGCCGCACCAGGCCGCGAGCGGTAGTAGTCCCCCGATGTCCCCCATCCGGGCAGCGTCGCACGCGCCGTCAGTCCTCCCCGACCGGCGACCTGGGGCTATCGCCGTCCTGTGGATGAATTCGGCGCCGCCGACCGTGCGTGATTTTTACCCCAATGCGGGTGAAGATCACGCACGGGCGCGGAGCGCTGCGGCCATCGCGGCTCGCGGCGCCTGCCGCCCGGTGAACTGCTCGACCTGCCCGAACGCCTGGTTCAGCAGCATCCGCAGCCCGTCGACGACGGTGCCACCCGCCGCCAGCACCGCCGACGCGAGCGGCGTCGGCCAGGGGTCGTAGATGGCGTCGAAGACCACCGGCGCGTGCGCGACCGCGGACGCGTACGGCGCGACGGCGTCGGCGGGGACGGTGCTGATCACGACCGCGGCGTCCCGGCACGCGGCGGCCAGCGCGACCTGCTCGAAGCCCTGATGGCGGGCCCGCAGCCCCATCGTGCCCGCGCAGGCCAGGGTGTCGGCGGCGCGGTCCGCGGACCGGGCGACGACGGACACCTCCGCGACACCGAGGTCGGCGAGCGCGCGCAGGGCCGGGCGTGAGGTGCCGCCCGCACCGATCAGCACGGCGCTCGCACCGGCGAGGTCCACCACCCCGACCTCGGCGAGCGCACCGGCGACACCGTCGACGTCGGTGCAGTCGGCGCGCCAGCCTCCGTCTATCCGGACCAGCGTGTTCGCCGACCCGACCTGCACGGCCCGCTCGGTCCGCTCGACCGCATACCCGAGGGCGGCGACCTTGCCGGGCATCGTCACCGACAGCCCGACCCATTCGGGTCCGAGTCCGTCGACGAGGCCGGGCAGCTGCTCGCCGGTGCATTCGATGCGCTCATAGGTCCAGTCGGTGAGGCCGAGCGCCCGGTACGCCGCGAGGTGCAGCTGCGGGGACCGGGAGTGTTCGATCGGCTTCCCAAGGACGGCCGCCCGCCGCGGCCCGCTCGTGTGGTCAGCGTCCACTGCTCAGAATCCCGCTCTGCACAGCCTTCTTGCTGTTCTCGAGGTGCTCGGCGTAGCTCTTGGTGAACAGGGTGGTGCCCCTGTCGTCGATGGTGACGAAGTACAGCCAGTCGCCGGGCGGCGCGGTCTCGACCGCCTGCACGGCCTTGATGCTCGGCGACGAGATCGGTGTTGCGGGCAGCCCCTCCATCGCGTAGGTGTTCCACGGCGTGACCGTCGCCCTGTCGGCGTCGGTGGTCGCCAGCTCCGTGGTGTCGAGGGCGTAGTTGACGGTCGAGTCGAACTCGAGGCGCTGCGGAACCGCGAGCCGGTTGATGATGACCCGCGCGACCTTGCCGAAATCGGCGGGCAGGGCCTCCCGTTCGACGAGGGATGCGGCGATCAGCACCTGATACCCGTCCAGCCCGATGCTGGCGCCCGCGGACGTGATGCCCGTCGCCTCGTACTTGGCGGCGCTTCCGCTGACCAGTCCACGGAGGATCTCGGTGGCGTCGGCGCCCGGGTCGAAGTCCCAGCTGCCCGCGGCGATGAGCCCCTCGAGCTGGCGGGTGCGGTCGGGCACCCCCTGGACCCGCGCGGCCGCCCAGTCGGGAACCCCGAGCGCGGCGAGGTCGGGTCCCGCGCCTGCCGCGTCGAGTTCCTCGACGCTGACGCAGTCCAGCGCACCCGACGCCGCGGGCAGGCAGCTGGCCTCGGAGATCAGGGTGTAGATGCCCCGCTTGGTTGCGCCGGTCTTCACGTCCGTGGTGTCGTGCAGTTGCCTGCCCTCGGAGATCACCAGCGACCCGACCCGCGACGACGGGTCGACCAGAGTGCTGACCGCGGTGGCGGCGGGCAACCGGGATTCCAGGTGGTAGTACCCGGGCTGCAGCGAGTTCATCGACGCGTTCTGCACGGCGGCGGTGTAGAACGCGGCGCTGCTGGCGACGACGTCCTTCTCGACCATCTGCGCGCCGATCTCGGTCGCGGTGTCGCCGGGGCGCACCTCGACGACCACCTCCGGTCCGGCGTCCCCCGCCGCGTAGTCGGCGGGGGCGTCGTCCCCGAGCAGACCCAGCGCGAGGTAGCCACCACCCGCGAGCACGCCGACGCCGGCGACCGCGGCGGCGACAACCCCCACCGTACGGCCGCGTTTGCGGCGGGACACGGCGGATTCCCTTGCCTCCCTGGCTCGGCGGGCCTCCGCACGGCTCTGGTACTGCCGATGCTCGTCGATCACTCCTCCTCCGTCGACACGTCCGCGGTGTGCGCCGACCGCAGCACCGCGCTTCGCTGATCGAGCCATCCCTGCAGGATCGCGACGGCCGCGGCCTGGTCGATCACCGACCGCTGCCCCTTCGCCTTGACCCCGCTCTCCCGCAGGGCCCGCGACGCGGTGACCGTCGTGAAGCGTTCGTCGGTCATCCGGACCGGGATCGGGGCGATCCGGTCCCGGAGCCGATCCGCGAACGCCACGGCGAGACCGGCGGCGGCGCCGCGCTCCCCGCGCAGGGTCTGCGGCAGACCGACGATAACCTCCACCGCCTCGTACTCCTCGACTATCGCGACCAGGCGCGTCAGGTCGGAGGTGTCCGCCCTGCTCTTGGCCCGGGCAACGGTCTCGACCGGCGTGGCGAGAATGCCGTCGGGGTCGCTCGCCGCGACCCCGATCCGGACGCTGCCCACGTCGATGGCAATGCGCCGCCCCCTACCGGGGTCGTCCGCACCGGGCTGGTCAGCCGCCGGTGGCGGGCCCGAACTCACCCGGCGATCTCGGTGACGCGGGCGCGGACCGCGGCGAGGGCGGCCGGGATGCCGGACGGGTCGGCGCCGGATCCCTGCGCCATCTCCGGCTTGCCGCCGCCGCGGCCGCCGATCAGCGGGCCGAACGCGCCGACCAGGTCGCCGGACTTGACGCCGAGGTCGAGGGCCGCCTTGCTGGCGGTGACGACAAACGGCACCTTGCCGTCGGTGGCACCGAGCAGCACGACGACCGCGGCCTCGGTGCCGAAGCGGCCCCGGATGTCGGTGGCGAGGGTGCGCAGGTCCCCGCCGGACACCCCGTCCGGCGCCTGCGCGGCCACCAGCAGCAGCCCACCGATCCGCTCGGCCTTCTCGACGAATCCGGCCGCCGACGCGAGCACCGCCGCCGCCTTGGTTGCCTCGAGTTCCTTCTCCGCGACCTTGAGCCGCTCGACGAGCTGCTCGATGCGGCCGGGCACCTCCTCGGAGGGCACCTTCAGCGCGGTCGCGACACCGGCGAGCAGGGCCCGCTCCTTGGCGAGGTAGCGGTACGAGTCGAGGCCGACGAACGCCTCGACGCGGCGGGCTCCGGAGCCGACGGACGACTCACCGAGAATGGTGATCTGGCCGATCTGCGCCGACGCCTGCACGTGGGTGCCGCCGCACAGTTCCATCGAGAACGGGCCGCCGATCTCCACGACCCGCACCTCGTCGCCGTAGTTCTCGCCGAACAGCGCCATCGCGCCCATCGACTTGGCCCTGTCGAGATCGGTGACGAACGTGTTGACGGGGTGGTTCGCGGCGACCGCCTCGTTGGCGACGGCCTCGATGTCGGCGAGCTGCTGCGCCGTCAGCTGGTTCTGCGCGGCGAAGTCGAATCGCAGGTAGCCGGGCTTGTTCAACGACCCCTTCTGGGTGGTGTTCGGGCCGAGCACCTGCCGCAGCGCGGCGTGCACCATGTGCGTGCCGGAGTGGCCCTGGGTGGCACCGGACCGCCAGGACGGGTCGACCTGCGCGAGGATCGCATCACCCTCGGTGATCTGCCCGTCCTCGACGGTGACCTTGTGCACCCACAGCTTCTTCGCGATCTTCTGCACGTCCCGGACCCGCACCCGCATGCCGGGGCCGGTGAGGACACCGATGTCGGCGATCTGGCCGCCGGACTCGGCGTACAGCGGGGTGCGGTCGAGGATCACCTCGACCTCCTGCCCCGCGGTCGCCGTCGGCACCCGAACGCCACCGGAGATCAGTGCGAGAACCGTTGCCTCCGTTGCCAGTTCCGCGAAGCCGGTGAACTCGGTCTCGCCGCGGTCGACGAACTCCTTGTAGATGCTCAGGTCGGCGTGCGCGTGCTTGCGGGACTGGGCGTCCTCCTTCGCGCGCTTGCGCTGCTCAGCCATCAGCGACCGGAAGCCGTCCTCGTCGACGGACAGGCCCGCCTCGGACGCCATCTCGAGCGTCAGGTCGATCGGGAACCCGTAGGTGTCGTGCAGGACGAACGCCTCGCTGCCGCCGAAGACCTTCTTGCCCGACGACTTGATCTCGTCTGCCTCCGCCTCGAACATCTTCGAGCCGGACGCCAGGGTCCGCAGGAACGCGGTCTCCTCGCCGACCGCGACGCCGAGGATGCGGTCGAAGTCGGTCTCGAGGACCGGGTACGACGGGGCCATCGTGTCCCGGACGACGGTGACGAACTCGCTCATGCTGGGCTGGTCCGCGCCGAGCAGCTTCGCGGAGCGGACGATGCGGCGCAGCAGTCGGCGCAGCACGTAGCCGCGGCCCTCGTTGCCGGGGTTGACGCCGTCCGCGATCAGCATCACCGCGGTGCGGGCGTGGTCGGCGATGACCCGGAACCGGACGTCGGATTCGGGGTCGGTGCCGTACCCGCGCCCGGTCAGCTCCTCCGCCTTGGTGATGACGGGGCGCACCAGGTCGGTCTCGTAGACATTGTCGACGTCCTGCAGCAGGAACGCGACCCGCTCGACGCCCATGCCGGTGTCGATGTTCTTCTTCGGCAGCACACCGACCGGGGGGTGCCCCTTCTTCGGGCTGAGCTCACCCCGCACGTCCTGCATGAAGACCAGGTTCCAGATCTCGATGTAGCGGTCCTCGTCCACGACGGGCCCGCCCTCCTTGCCGTATTCAGGTCCACGGTCGTAGTAGATCTCCGAGCACGGCCCACCCGGGCCCGGCACGCCCATATCCCAGTAGTTGTCCTCGCCGTCACGGAACTGGATCCGCTCCTCGGGCATCCCGGCTACGCGCCGCCAGATCTCGGCCGCCTCCGGATCCTGGTTGTACGCGGTCACCCAGATGCGCTCGGGATCGAAGCCGTAGCCGCCCTCCTCCTGCGGCTTCGTGATCAGCTCCCAGGCGAGGGTGATCGCACCTTCCTTGAAGTAGTCGCCGAAGGAGAAGTTCCCGGCCATCTGGAAGAAGGTGTTGTGCCGGGTGGTGACGCCGACGTTCTCGATGTCGCCGGTACGCACGCACTTCTGGACGCTGGTCGCGGTCGAGTACGGCGGGGTCTGCTGGCCGAGGAAGTACGGCTTGAACTGCACCATGCCCGCGTTCACGAACAGCAGGTTCGGGTCGTCGAAGATCAGTGAGGCGCTGGCCACCTCGGTGTGACCCGCCGTGACGAAGTGGTCGAGGAATCGCCTGCGGATCTCGTGGGTCTGCACCTGGTTGCCCTTCGCGTCTGAACTGAATCTGCCGTCGACCGTCGCCGTGCACGACGACATCGACCCTTCACAAGCTTAACGTCCGTGTCAGGCGAGTTCCGCGGGCAGTGGCGCGATCACCGCAGACGCAGGGACAGCCGGGTGAACCCGCCGGTCGGATAGCGCGCGGTGACGGTCGCCCCGCCGCCCGGCGCGATCGCCGTCGTCGCCGCCAGCAGTTCCTCGAACAGCACCCGCAACTCCAGCCGCGCCAGCGGCGCGCCGGGACAGTAGTGGACGCCGCGACCGTAGACCAGGTTGTCGGCCCGGTCCCGGTCGAGGCGGAACTCGTCGGGGTCGCCGAAGACCCGCGGGTCGCGGTTTGCCGAGGCCCACACCACGTACACCCGGTCCCCGGCATTGACCGGGGTCCCCGCCACGTCGGCAGGCCGGGTCACCCGGCGTCTGCTCGCCACGAACGGCGAGTTGATCCGCTGGATCTCGTCGGTCGCGGCGTCGAGCAGCGCCGGGTCGGCGCGCAGCACCGCCTGGACGTCCGGGTGTCGGGCGAGGAACTCGGCGACGACACCGGCGCTGGCCGCGATCGTGGACAGTTCCGCCACCGTCCAGTTCCGGATGATGGAGACGATCTCCTCGTCGGTGAGGGGCCTGCCGTCGACGCGTTCGGTGAGCAACTCCCCGGTCGGGTCGGCGGCGGGGCGTCCCCTGCGCCGGTCCAACTGTTCCCGGATGTGACCGTCGAACTCGACCGCGATCGCCGCCATCGCGGCCCGATCCACGGCGAGCGTTGCGCGCCGGTTCTTCTCCGTCCAGTCCCGCATCGGGGCACGCAGCGTGTCCGGCCAGCCCATGAACGCACAGGTCGCGTCGTTCGCGAAGGGCTCGGCCAGGTCCGCCATCGCGTCGACATCGACGCCCCGCGGCAGGGCCGAGACCAGCCCGGCGCAGATGGTCCGCAGCCTTAGCTCGAACGCGGCGATCCGGTCCCCGGTGAAGTAGCCGTCCACGATCCGCCGGAGGCTGCGGTGCCGCTCGCCGTCGAGACCGTTCGGGATCTGCAGGTGCCGCGACACCTGGTTCGAGTAGGTGCCGGGGTCGTCGGCGATCGCGACGGTGTCCGCGTGCCCGAATACCGTCCAGCTGTCGTTGCCGTCGTATGCGATCGGACACCGGGCCCGCATCGCGTCGTAGGACGCGAGCTGGTCGGATTGGACCGCGTCGGACCGGGGCTGCCAGTCCGGTTCCCGAGTGCCCGTCATGGCGGCTCCCCTCGTCCGTCGAACCGTGCGTGCTGTGCACCCCGACCGGGGTGCACAGCACGCACAGGCGCGTCAGCCGCGGACGATACGCCGCAATTTGCCGACCCGCGCGCCGATCTCGCGCTCGGCGCCATGCGTGGTCGGGTCGTAGTAGTCGACCCCGACGAGGTCGTCCGGCGGGTACTGCTGCGCCAGCACCCCGTCGGACGTGTCGTGCGGGTACCGGTAGCCGACCGCATTGCCGAGGGGCTGCGCGCCCGCGTAGTGCCCGTCCCGCAGGTGCGGCGGAACGGCCCCGACCTTGCCCGCCCGGATGTCGGCGATCGCGGCCCCGATCGCGGCGGTGACCGCACCGGACTTGGGCGCGGTGGCGATGTGGATGGTGGCCTGCGCCAGCGCGAGCTGCGCCTCCGGCATCCCGACGAGCTGCACCACCTGCGCGGCTGCGGTCGCGGTCTGCAGCGCCGTCGGGTCGGCCATCCCGACATCCTCGCTGGCATGGATCATCAACCGCCGGGCAATGAACCGCGGGTCCTCCCCCGCGACGATCATCCGTGCGAGGTAGTGCAGCGCGGCGTCGACGTCGGATCCGCGCAGCGACTTGATAAACGCGCTGATGATGTCGTAATGCTGGTCGCCGTCCCGGTCGTAGCGGACCGCGGCCCGGTCGACGCTTGCCTCGACCGCGGCGAGGTCGACGACGGCACCACCGTCGCGGTCCTGCACGGCCTCGACCGCCGCCTCGAGCGCGGTCAGCGCCCGCCGCGCGTCGCCGCCGGAAAGCCGGACCAGGTGGTCGATCGCCTCGTCCGCCAGCGTGACGGCACCGCCGAACCCCCGCGGATCGGTCACCGCACGGTCGAGAAGTTCACGAATGTCCCCGTCCGTCAGCGACTTCAGCTGCAGCACCAGCGACCGGGACAGCAGCGGCGAGACGACGGAGAACGACGGGTTCTCGGTGGTCGCGGCGACGAGCAGCACGATCCGGTTCTCCACGGCGGCGAGCAGCGCGTCCTGCTGGGTCTTGGAGAAGCGGTGTACCTCGTCGATGAACAGCACGGTCTGTTCGCCGGGAGTGGAGCCCACGGAACGACCCGAGGTCCCCGCCGCGAGTCGCCTGCGGGCCAGGTCGATGACGGCGCGCACATCCTTGACCCCGGCGGACAGCGCGGACAGCGCCTCGAACCGGCGTCCGGTGGCCCGGGAGATCAGCGACGCGAGGGTCGTCTTGCCGGTGCCGGGCGGACCGTACAGCAGCACCGAGGCGGCGCCGGATCCCTCGACGAGGCGGCGCAGCGGGGCACCCGACCCGAGGAGATGGTCCTGGCCGAGCACCTCCTCGAGGGTCTCCGGGCGCATCCGGACGGCCAGCGGCGCGTCGGGGCGGGTCGGCGCGAGACCCCCGGTGACGCCGCCGGGTGCGGGTTCCCGGTCCACCGCGCCCGGCGCCTCGAACAGACCGTTCTCCTCGGCCGCGCTGTCGGACGGTCCCAGCCAATCGCTCACGTGCTCGAACCTACCGGGCCCGGCCGGCCCGGCGGCCGGTGGGCGACGGCCGTCGGAACTCTTCGTGAACATCGGTTCGGACCCAGCGCCACCGATTGAACACTCGTCCAGTTTCGGTTGTCATGCAGGCATGTCCACCGACGACTCGCCCCGCCTCACCCGCCGCACCGTGTTGCTGGGTTCGACCCTCGCGGCGGGCGCCGCCGTGCTCGCGGCCCGGACCGCGACCGCCACCGAGCCGGGCACGGCATTCGCCAACGGGGTCGCATCCGGGGATCCGCTGCCCGACCGGGTGATCATCTGGACGCGCATCACCCCGACCCCGGACGCCACCCCCGGATCCGGCGCGGGGGCGCCGACCCGGGTGCGCTGGGAGGTCGCGACCGACCCCGGATTCGCCGCCGTGGTCCGGGCGGGCGCCGTCACCGCGACCGCCGACACCGACCACACCGTGAAGGTGGACGTGACGGGCCTCGCACCCGCGACGACCTACCACTACCGGTTCACCGCACCCGACGGCCAGCGGTCCCGCCCCGGCCGCACCCGCACCGCACCGCACGTGGACGCCGACGTCGCCCGCCTGCGGTTCGGGGTGGTGTCCTGCTCGAACTGGGAGGCCGGGTACTTCGCCGCATACCGGCATCTCGCCGCCCGCGACGACCTCGACGCGATCGTCCACCTCGGCGACTACCTCTACGAGTACGGGCGCGGCGAGTACGGCGCCCGCGGCGGCCCGGTCCGACTGCACGACCCGGCGCACGAGATCGTGACGCTCGCCGACTACCGAATCCGGCACGCGCAGTACAAGACCGACCCGGACCTGCAGGCCCTGCACGCCAGGCAACCGTTCATCGTCACCTGGGACGACCACGAGACCGCCGACAACGCCTGGCGGGACGGCGCCGAGAACCACACCCCCGGGCTCGAGGGCGCCTGGGCGCGACGGTACGCCGACGGCAGGCGCGCCTACCTGGAATGGATGCCGCTCCGCGTGACCCGCCCCGACCAGCCGCTGTACCGGCGGTTGCGGTTCGGCCGGTTGGCGGAACTGTCGATGCTGGACCTGCGCAGTCACCGCTCCGAGCAGGTGTCGGCCGCCTCGGCCGCGGTCGACGCGACCGACCGGACGATCACCGGCGCGCGCCAACTCGACTGGCTGACCGCGGGCATCGTCACCGCGCCGACCCGATGGCGGCTGGTCGGCAATCCCGTGATGATCGCGCCGATCCTGTTGCCGCCCCTGGATGTTCGCACGACGGAGGCGCTCACCCGTGCGGTCGGCGTGCCCCGGGCCGGGCTGTCGTACAACGCCGACCAGTGGGACGGCTACACCAGCGACCGGCGCCGTCTCTTCGACGCGATCGCCGCGGCCGCCGCCCCGAACACCGTCTTCCTCACCGGCGACATCCACTCGTCGTGGGCGGCGGAACTGCCCCTCGACGCCGCGCAGCAGCCCGCGGGCGGCACCGTGGGCACCGAGTTCGTCGTCCCGTCGGTGACCTCCCCCAACATCGACGACCTGCTCGGCGTCCCATCCCGCTCGGCCTCCCCGGCGGTCGAGGCCGCGCTGCGGGCGACGAACCGTCACCTGCGGCACGTCGAACTGGACTCGCACGGGTTCGGGGTGTTCGAGGTGACCGCCGACCGCGCCCAGATGGACTGGTGGTATCTGACCGACCCGACCGATCCGGCGGCGGGCGCCCGGGTCGGCGCGAGCCTCGCGGTCGCGGACGGCAGCCAGCGACTCTCCCCCGCCACCCCGCTGCCGTGACCGCCGCGAACGACGAGGTGACCGTGCACCCCACCCACACCCACCGCACCAACCCGTCCGGGCCGTCCCGGCGCACCGTCCTCGCCGGCGCGGCCGCCCTGACCGGGCTCACCGTGCTGGGCACCGCCCCCGCCCGCGCGACGGCGGCAGGCAGGCGGGCCGCCGCCCCGGACGCGGACGTGTACGTCCTGGTGGTCGACGGGATGCGTCCCGACGAGCTGACGCCGGACCGCACCCCGGCCCTCACCGCGCTGGCCGAGTCCGGCGTCCGGTTCCCGAACGCGTCGGCGATCACCGTGGCCGAGACCCTGCCCAATCACGCGGCGATGATGACCGGGGTGCTCCCGAACCGGAACGGGGTGCCCGCCAACACGATCCACGACCGCGCCGAGGGCGGCACCCGCGAACTGGATCGGCCGGGTGACCTGCTGGCGCCGACGATGCTCGACCGGGTGCGCGCCGAGCGCGGGTGGGTGACGGCGTCGGTGCTGTCGAAACGCTATCTGCATGGCCTGTTCGGCGGGCGGGCATCGGTGGCGTGGGATCCGGTGCCGCAGATCCCGGGAACCGAGCACGCCCCGGACCTGTTCACCACGACGGCGCTGACGCAGATCGTCGCCGAGCATTCCCCGCGGCTGACGTTCGTCAACCTGGGCGACGTGGACCGGGTCGGGCACCTCGACCTGTCCGGGCCGTCGCTGCGGCTGGCCAGGACGCAGTCACTGCGCGGCACCGACGAACTGGTGCGCCGGTTCACCGCGTTCCTGCACGAGTCCGGGCGGTGGGACCGCAGTGTGCTGATCGTGCTCGCCGACCATTCAATGGACTGGTCGGTGCCGACCAGGCTGGTCGGCCTGACCGCGCCATTGGCCGCGGATCCGCTGCTCCGGGGTCGGGTGCGGATCGCGCAGAACGGCGGCGCCGACCTGGTCTACTTCACCGGCGGCGACGACGAGCGGGCCGCCGCGATCACCCGGATCCGGCGGATCGCCGCCGCGGTCGAGGGTGTCGAGTCGGCGTGGGCGGTCGCAGACACCGCGCTCGGGGACCGCGCTGGGGACGTCGCGGTGTTCTGCCTGCCCGGGTGGCGGTTCAGCGACCCAACCCCGATGTCCAACCCGATCCCCGGCAACCACGGGCACGCCGCGACGCTGCCGATCCCGTTCTTCGTCGCCGGTGGTCACCGCGTTGTCGGGCCGCCGCGGATCGACCGGATCCCGGTGCGGACGGTCGACGTGGCACCGACCGTCGCGGCGCTGTTCGGCATGTCCGCCCCGGCGGGCGGCTGGGACGGGGCGGCGCGGATCGGGTGATCCGGGTCGCGTCCCGTCGGCTCAGGTCCAGGCGCTGGCTCAGGTCCAAGCGCTGGCTCAGGTCCAGACGTCGGCGAGCCGGTCGGCGACGTCCCTGGCATGGTCGGCGACGACCGCGACCTGCGCGTGCTCGGCGAACTCGCCGAGCGCGCGCCACCGCGCGGTCAGCGCCTTGGAGCGCGGCGCCGACAGCTGGTGTTCGCGCACCGCGGCGATCCGGGCGTGGTCCTCCGGGAGGAACCAGTAGGTGGACAGCCACACCCACACCAGCTGAGCCTCGAGGAGCCGGGCGTACAGGGTCCGATCGTCGGCGAGGTGCGGCCACATGCCGACAACCTCGGCCCGCCAGGCCTCGACCATCGCCAGCGAGCGCTGCGTGGACAGCTCGAAGCTGCACAGGCAGCCGGGGAAGGAGATGAGCGCGTAGGCGAGGTCGAGGGTGGCGTCCCGGAAGCCACCCCACTCGTAGTCGAGGAATCGGACACCCTCGTCGTTGACGATGATGTTGTCCGGGCACAGGTCGGACGGGCTGAACGCGCGGTGCCGTCCGCCGTCGAACAGGGCGGTCGCGCGCTGCGCCATCTCGATCACCTCCGACGCAGGCGCGGCGCCGAGGTCCCGGTCGAGCATGCCGGGCAGCTTCGGAATCGTCGTCGCGACCTGACCGGACACCGCGTTCCCGAGGTGCGCGACACCGGAGCGGCGCAGCAGCGCGGCGAAGTCCTCCTCCCGACCGACGGTGGCGGCGTGCATGCGCCCCAGCGACTGGGCAAGGGCCATCAGGGAATTGGTGACCGCCGCCTCGTCCTGGCGGACGAGGAGCCGAGCCAGCGGGTCGGCGTCACCGAGGTCGGTGAGGATCAGCAACCGCGCGGACAGGTCGTACGCGATCAGCGAGGGACCGGGACGGCTGTCCGTCGCGAGCGCGGTGGCGAACTGGTAGGAGACGGCCTCCCGCAGGAACGCGGTCTCGGCCACCTCCCCGCCTGCCGCTCCGCCGCGGCCGAGCAGGTCGCCCTCGAACGTGCCGTCCCCGGCGGTGCCGCCCGGGTACCCGGCGACACTGCGGGCGTGCGCGACCTCGGACAGTTCCCGGACCTGCTTGATCACCAGGGTGCGGGGCAGCGAGAACGGGTTCGCCGCGCACCGAACGCGGAGGACGACGGTGCGGCCACTGCCCCCGAGATCGACGGGATCGACGAGGGTCACCGGCGCGCCGGTGCGGCGCTCGAGCAGCCGTTCGGCGGCGGCAACCACTTCGGATACTGGATCAGCCAAGAGTGCGGTCATAGCGCCCAACAACCTACCTGCCCGAGGTGACATCGCGGGGGCACTCCGCGCGGCGGGGAAGGGTGGTTCCCGGACTGCTCCCGAGCCGACCAGCGACAACGGACCGATCCGTCCGTTGCGTAACGAAACGGTCACGGCCCGCGCCGGTGCGGCCCGGGAGCGGCAGGTCAGGCCTCGTCCGGCTCCGGCGTGAAGTCGATACCCGACTCCGTGCGCTGCAGTTCGGTGATCGGGGCAGGCGCCTCGGTGAGCGGGTCGACGCCGCCGCCGGACTTCGGGAACGCGATCACCTCACGGATCGAGTCCATCCCGGCGAGCAGCGCGGTGATCCGGTCCCAGCCGAACGCGATGCCGCCGTGCGGCGGGGCGCCAAACGCGAAGGCGTCGAGCAGGAAGCCGAACTTCTCCTCCGCCTCCTCGTGCGAGATACCCATCACCTTGAAGACGCGTTCCTGAATGTCCTTGCGGTGGATGCGGATCGACCCGCCGCCGATCTCATTGCCGTTGCAGACGATGTCGTAGGCGTAGGCCAGCGCCGAGCCGGGGTCGGTGTCGAAGGAGTCGATCGACTCCGGCTTCGGCGAGGTGAACGCGTGATGCACGGCGGTCCAGGCGCTGTAGCCGAGGGCAACGTCGCCGCCCGCGACGGCGTCGGAGGTGGGCTCGAACAGCGGCGCGTCGACGATCCACACGAACGCCCACTCGTTCGGGTCGATCAGGTCCTGCTTGCGGGCGATCTCGCCGCGGGCGGCGCCGAGCAGTCCCCGCATCGCCTTGGTGGCGCCTGCCGCGAAGAAGATGCAGTCGCCGGGCTGCGCGCCGACGTGCGCGGCGAGGCCCGCACGCTCGGCGTCGGTGAGGTTCTTCGCGACCGGACCGGTCAGCTCCCCGTCCTCGCCGATGAGCACGTAGGCCAGCCCCTTGGCGCCGCGCTGCTTCGCCCACTCCTGCCAGGCATCGAGCTGGCGCCGCGGCTGGCTCGCGCCGCCGGGCATCACCACCGCGCCGACATACTCGGCCTGGAACACCCGGAAGGTGGTGTCGGAGAAGAACTCCATGCACTCGACGAGTTCGATGCCGAACCGCAGGTCCGGCTTGTCGGAGCCGTAGCGGCGCATCGCCTCGGCGTAGGTCATCCGGGCGATCGGGGTGGTGATCTCGTGCCCGATCAGCTTCCACAGGTTGGTCAGGATCTCCTCCGCGAGGAGGATCACGTCGTCCTGGTTGACGAAGCTCATCTCGATGTCGAGCTGGGTGAACTCCGGCTGCCGGTCGGCGCGGAAGTCCTCGTCGCGGTAGCAGCGCGCGATCTGGTAGTACCGCTCGATGCCGCCGACCATCAGCAGCTGCTTGAACAGCTGCGGCGACTGCGGCAGCGCGTAGAAGTTGCCCGGCTGCAGGCGGGCGGGAACCAGGAAGTCGCGCGCACCCTCCGGGGTGGACCGGGTCAGGGTCGGGGTCTCGACCTCCACGAACTGGTGGTGGGCGAGCACCTCGCGGGCCGCCGCATTGACCTTCGACCGCAGCCGGATCGCGTGGGCCGGGCCCTCGCGACGCAGGTCCAGGTAGCGGTGCTTGAGGCGGGCCTCCTCGCCGGGCTGGTCGTCGAGCTGGAACGGCAGCGGGGCGCTCTCGTTGAGGACCTCGAGCTGCGTCGCATTGACCTCGATCGCGCCGGTCGGGATCTCGAAGTTCTGGTTGCCCTCGGGCCGGACCTCGACGGCACCGGTGACCTTCACGCAGTACTCGGCGCGCAGCCGGTGCGCCTGCTCGAGCACGTCATCGCTGCGGAAGACCACCTGCGCGACGCCGGACGCGTCCCGCAGGTCGATGAAGATGACGCCGCCGTGGTCGCGCCGCCGCGCTACCCAGCCGGTGAGGGTGACGGTCTGATCGGCCTGCTCGGCTCGCAACGAGCCGGCGAGATGGGTGCGCAGCACGGGGTTCCTTTCACGCGTCCAGCACGAGATGTCTGGGAGTGGTTGCCCTGTGATCCTACGGAGGTCCCGATCCGAAGACACAATGCGGCGGACCATCACGACCAGCAGCCTTCGTGCCAAGCTGATGCGCACGGATCGGACGCGGAGAGCGAGGGGTGGACGATGACCTTCAACGAGGGCGCGCGGATGGACGGTGGCCGGGTGCGGGTCGGCGGGGGCGGCGGCGGGCGCCGCGGCCCCGGCGGCAAGGTCGCGCTCGGCGGCGGTCTCGGCGGCATCGTGGTGCTGGTGCTGGCCCTGCTGCTCGGCGGCGACCCCGCAAGCCTGCTCGGCGGCGGGCAGTCCGGCACCGAACCGCAGCCCGGCGCCGCGGGCGGCACCCTGGAGAACTGCGAGACCGGCGCCGACGCCAACCGCGACGTGAACTGCCGCGTCGCGTTCACCGCAGCGAGCCTGGACTCGGTGTGGGGCGCGGAGCTCGAGGAGCAGACCGGGACCCGATACGTCGAGCCGGGCATCACCCTGTTCTCCGGCGCGATCAACACCGGCTGCGGCAACGCGACCAGCGACGTCGGGCCGTTCTACTGCCCGGCCGACTCGACCGGCTACTTCGACACCAGCTTCTTCCAGCTGCTCGTCGACCAATACGGCTCGTCGGGCGGACCCCTCGCGCAGGAGTACGTGGTCGCGCACGAGGTGGGCCACCACATCCAGAACCAGCTCGGCGACATCGGACGCGCCCAGGCCGACCCCCGCGGACCCGAGTCCGGCGCGGTGCGCACCGAGCTGCAGGCCGACTGCTACGCCGGGATCTGGGCGCACTACGCCGACAACCAGGCCGGCCCCGACGGCGGAGCACCGTTCCTGGAGCCGTTGAGCAAGAACGACATCCGGGATGCACTGTCCGCCGCGTCCTCGGTCGGCGACGACCGGATCCAGCGGGCGGCGACCGGCCGGGTGAACCCCGAGGGCTGGACCCACGGGTCCGCCGAACAGCGGCAGAAGTGGTTCCTCACCGGCTACCAGACCGGCCAGGTGTCGGACTGCAACACCTACGCCGCCCGCGACCTCGACAACCCGTCCGCGCTGACGGGCAGCTGACGAACGGCGCTACCGGGCGCCGCCGTCGACGCCGTGCGGGCCGTCACCGGTGAGCCCGGCCAGCGCCCGCGGCAGCGGGGCGCGGTGCAGGACGCCGAGCCGTTGGGTCGCTCGGGTGAGGGCGACGTACAGATCGGCCGCACCGCGGGGGCCGTCGGCGAGGATCCGTTCCGGAAGGACGACCAGCACCGCGTCGAACTCAAGACCCTTCGTCTGCGACGGCGGCACCGCACCGGGGACGCCGTCCGGCCCGATGACCACGCTCGTCCCCGCCCTTCCCGACTCGGCACGGACGAACTCGTCGATGGCGACCCCGAGGTCACCGTCCCCGTCGACCCGCCTGGCCCACGGCCGGACCCCGCACGCGCGCACCGATTCCGGCGGCACGACATCGGGCGCGAACTCACCGAGCAGCGCGCCCGCGACCGCCATGATCTCGGCCGGGGTGCGGTAGTTGACCGACAGCGGCCGGTACACCCACCGGCCCGGCACATATCGGTCGAACAGCGCGGCCCAGGACGACGCCCCGGCCGCCGATCGCCGTTGCGCCAGGTCGCCGACGACCGTGAACGACCGGCTCGGGCAGCGCCGCATCAGTACCCGCCAGTCCATCTCCGAGAGCTCCTGCGCCTCGTCGACCACCACGTGCCGGTAGGTCCAGTCCCGATCCGCCGCAGCGCGGTCCGCGAGGTCCCTGGTGTCCCGTTCGACGAAACGGTCCGCCAACTCTCCCGCGTCGAGCAGGTCGGTCGCAAACAGGTGATCGTCGTCGTCCATGTGGTCGGCGCGACCGACCATCAGATCGAGCACCCCCGCCGCGTAGGTCGCCGCCGCGTCGGCTTCGGCCCTCCGGCGCCGGTCGGCGGCCCGCTCCGCGGCCGGGTCGGTCCCGAGCAGGTCGACCAATTCGTCGAGCAGCGGCACGTCCGACACCGTCCAGGCGTCGCCTTCCTCCCGCAGCAACACCGGGTCCGCTCCCGCGGCAGCGAGCCGGCTCGGTGACGAATACAGCTGCGCCAGCAGTGTTTCCGGCGCGAGCATCGGCCACAGTTCGTCGAGCGCCGCGGTGAAGGCGGCGTGCTCCGCCAGCTCGGCGCGCAGGTCCGCGCGCAGCTGCTCCCATGCCTCACGGTCGGTCCGGCTCAGCCAGCCGCGACCGATCCGCCCGATCGCCCGCTCGGTGAGCACGTACGTGACGATGTCGGTGAAGATTGCGCGGGCGGCGTTGTGCGGCAGGCCGCTTCCCCGCGCCTCCTCCCTGGCCCACGCCGCGGTCTCGGCGTCGATGCGCACCGTCACGTCGGCGAGGTCGAGCGTCACGGGATCCTCCGGCAGTCGCTGCCGGTCGGCGATCGCCGCCGCGAGCACGTCCAGCATCCGCAGCGATCCCTTGATCCGGGCCGTCTCGGGCGGATCCACCGCGGTGACGTGCAGGCCCGGAACCAGGTCGCCGGTGGTCGTGAACACGACGTCGGTCTCCCCCAGCGACGGCAGCACCCGGTCGATGTGGGTCAGGAACGCCCGATTCGGCCCGACGACGAGGACGCCGTGGCGGGCGATCTGCTCCCGCTGCGTGTACAGCAGGTAGGCGACGCGGTGCAGGGCGACCACCGTCTTCCCGGTGCCGGGTCCGCCCTCGATGACGAGCACGCCGGGATGCTCGAGCCGGATGATCCGGTCCTGCTCGGCCTGGATCGTCGCCACGATGTCCCGCATGCCGTCGCCGCGGGGCGCGTTCACCGCCGCGAGCAGCGCATCATCGCCCGCCGCGTCGCCGTCCGGACTGCCGAGCACCTCGTCGGTGTACCCGACCACCGCACGGCCGCGTCCGTGGAACTGCCTGCGCCGCCGCATGCCCTCCGGGTGCGCACCGGTGGCGGTGTAGAAGGCACGCGACGCGGGCGCCCGCCAGTCGAGCAGCAGCGGTTCGCGATCGTTCGCGTCGTCGAGGAGGCCGATGCGGCCGATGTACGACCGCTCCCCGGAGATCGCGTCCAGCCGGCCGAAGCACAGCCCGCTGTCGGCGACGTTCAGGCGCGCCACCTCGGCTGCCAACGTCCGCACCGCAACGTCGCGCTCGACCAGGGTGCCGCCGTTCTCGGCGTCGACCGGGCTGCGCAGCGCGGCGCCGTGCCGTTGCTGCACCCGGGCCCGCTCCGCGTCCAGCCGCGCGTGCAATCCCGCAACGTAGTCCTGCTCGGACCGGAGTTCGTCCTCGTACCCGTGCTGTGACATGCGCCCCCTCGGCGTCGAGAAGTCCGCTGGTTGCGGCTTCGGCGGACGATTCTGCGCCGCACCCCGGGCCTTGCGGCAAGCCCCCGGGTGCGCTATAGGTTGAAGGTGGAAGCAGTCGTCCCCACGCTCGGCGTCAGGTCGAATCCGCGCCGTCCGGCCGCTCATGAACGAGTTCGTAACGGCGCCCGTAGGTTTCGACGATCGCCTGGATGACGGCGACCACTGGGACCGACACCAGCGCGCCGACGGCGCCGAACAGCGACGCCCCGACGATCACCGAGCCGAAGGCCACTGCCGGATGGATCGACACCGTCCTCGACGTGATCCGGGGATGCAGGAGGTAGTTCTCCACCTGCTGGTACGCGGTCCCGAACACCACCACCCACACCCCGTCCATCGGCTGCTGGGCCGCCGCGATGATCGCGGGCAACGCGATCGCCAGGTAGGTGCCGAGGGTCGGGATGAACTGGGAGACGACCCCCGTCCAGATCGCCAACGGCAGCCAGTAGGGCACCCCGATCAGCATCAGGAAGATCCCGGTGGCGACCGTGCTGACGGCGGCAAGGATCAGCCGCGACACCACGTAGCCGCCCGCCTTGTCGACCGAGATCGACCACACCGTGGAGATGATCTCCTGCTGCCGCGCCGGGAACCAACTGGAGATGGTCCGCCTCAGTTGCGGGCCCTCCGCGGACATGTAGAACACGAACAGCAGCAGAGTCAGTCCCTGGAACACGACGCCGACCAGCGACGACACCACCCCGAGGACGCTGGGGGTGTACTTCTGGGCGAGGTCCCGGACCGTCTCCGGGGTGATCTTGATCAGATCCTTGCCGGTCGCGAAGTCGGTTCCGAACGTGCGGTTGGCCCAGTCGGTCACCCGAGACAGCGCGTCGGGCAGCGCGGTCAGTAGCTGCGCCAACTGTTCAGCGAGGAGGGCACCGAAGACCGCGACGAATCCGATCGCGAACAGGATCACCGCGACCAGCACGATGCCGGTGCCCGCGCCGCGCCGCAGCCCCTTCCGTTCGAACCAGTCGACGACCGGTTCGATGGTGACGCTCGCGAGCCACGCCAGGAACAGCAGACCGAGGAATCCGCGCAGATTGTGGAACAGCCAGCCCGACATCTGATAGGCGGCGATCGCGAGGAGAACGTAGACGATCGCGAGCCGGAGCCAGCGGAGATTCGCCCGCCGACCCGCCGCACGGTCCTCGCTCATCGCACCCTCCGCCGTCGGATGGTTCGTGCCGGTGTCCGGAATCTACCCCGCGCTCAGAACAGTGTCAGCGCCTGCGCGCCAGCGCCGACCGGTTCCGGTGGCTGCGCGGCAGGCGCCGGCGGACGCGGGGCCGCGCCACCGAGTCCGTACCGCTCGACGAGGGGCGTCACCCGGTCTCGCAGCCATGCCCGATACTCGGGGGTGACGGTGGCGCCGCGCCCGTAGAGCTGCCGGTATCGGCGGATCAGCGCCGGATGGTGGTCGGCCACCCAGTTCAGGAACCACCCGCGAGTGCTGCCCCTCAGGTGCATCGGGATGACCGTGACACCGGTCGCGCCTGCCTCCGCGATCGCACCGAGCAGGCCGTCCAGGTGCGTGGTCGAGTCGGTGAGATACGGCATGACCGGCGCGACCATGACCGTGCAGTCGAAGCCCGCATCGGTGATCGCCCGGATCAGGTCGAGCCGGGCCCGCGGCGACGGGGTGCCCGGTTCGATCGCCCGCTGCAGGTCCGCGTCGCCGATTGCCAGCGACACCGCGAGTGAGGCCGGGACCTGACGGGCTGCGAGGGTGAGCAGTGGCAGGTCGCGCCGCAGCAGGGTGCCCTTGGTGAGGATCGAGAACGGTGTCCCCGACTCAGCGAGCGCGGTGATGACGCCGGGCATCAGCCGGTAGCGGCCCTCGGCGCGCTGGTAGGGGTCAGTATTGGTGCCGAGCGCGACCGGTTCCCCCTTCCAGGATCGGCGCGCGAGTTCGCGGCGCAGCACCGCGGCGACGTTGACCTTGACGACCAGCTGGGTGTCGAAGTCCGCACCCGCGTCGAGGTCGAGGTACTCGTGGGTCGGCCGGGCGAAGCAGTAGCGACACGCATGGGTGCAGCCGCGAAAGGTGTTGACGGTGAACCGGAACGGCAGTGGCGACCCGTCCGGCACCCGGTTCAGCGCGGACTTGCACAGGACCTCATGGAAGGTGACGCCGTCAAACTCGGGGGTCTGCACGCTGCGCACCAGCCCGGCCCGCGCCAGACCGGGGAGGGCGCCGTCCTCGACGTCCGATTCGACGGCCTCCAGCGTCTGTCCCTGCCACCGCATGACCCATAGTCGAACATTCGTTCTAGGTCGAGTCAAGCCTGGCAGGGAATTCGCTTCCCGGGCAGCTACGCGTACAGCAGCGCCTTCCGGTGGGTGATGCTCTCGATGTCGGCCGCGGTCGCATCGATCAGCTGATGCGACAGGTCCGCAAGCGCACGCGCGGTCGCGAGCTCGTCACCGATCGCGGGCACGTCGCGGTCGGCCGGGTTGAGCCGGGCCAAGCCGACGCCGACCAGGTCCGGCCTCCCCTCCGCGTGCAGCCGCGCCTTCGCGCGCGTCCGTCCGTCGTGCTCGTCGATCTCCATGGTCACCGACCACGTCTTCGCATCCATGATGGTCGCCTCCTCAACTCCCTCCCTCAACGATGGCAGCAGCGGGCAGCCACGTCGAGTGCCGGCCGGCGAGTAGCCACAGCCACCATCTCCGGGGCGCAGGATGGACCCATGATCACCGATCCGCCGGGGGCGCGAACAGCGCCGGGCGACTGCCTGTTCTGCGGGATCGCCGACGGCCGAATCGACGCGCACATCGTCCACCGGGACGCGGACACGGTGGCGTTCCTCGACCACAGGCCGGTATTCGCGGGCCACGTCCTGCTGGTGCCGCGCACCCACGTCCCGGTGCTGGCCGATCTGCCCGCCGACCTGATTTCGCCGGTGTTCACCGCCGCACAACGGCTGTCCGCGGCAATGGTCGCTGGCCTGGGCGCACAGGGATCGTTCGTCGCGATCAACAACACGGTGTCGCAGTCGGTGCCGCACCTGCACGTGCACATCGTGCCCCGCACCACGGGGGACGGCCTGCGCGGCTTCTTCTGGCCCCGAACGAGATATGTCGACCATGCCGAGGCGAGCGCCGTCGCGGACCGGATCAGAAGGGCACTCAGCTGACCACCATCGAGGGCGGCAGCGGGGCCACATGGTACGGCTGGCGAAGCAGCCTCGACCCGAGGCGCACCTCCCGCTACACTCGTACGCATGTTCGATTCGGGGGATTCGACACAGCGAGACTCGACACCGCGGGACGACGCGACACCGCGAGACTCGGCACCGGCGTCGGGGGTTCTGGCCGGCGTTCCCGAGGTCGAGTGGTCGGCGGTACTCCGCGAGCAGCACGCGGCGATCGCGCGGGCACAGTTCCTCGAGGTCGACGCCGTCGCCACCGTCTACCTGGCGCGGTGCGCGGCCGATGCGAAGCGGGGCTGCAATGACGCATTCCAGGGCGAGTTCGCCGCCGCGGAGGTCGGCCTGGTCTATCGGTGGACCGAGCCGACCGCGCACCGGGTGATCGGCCTCGGCGTCGACCTGCGTTGGCGACTGCACGCCACCTCAGCCGCATTCGCAGCGGGAGCCATCGACCAGGCCCGCGCGCAGACCATCTCCGACGCCCTCACCAACGTCTCCCTGGACCGGGTGGACCACATCGAGCGACTACTCCTCGATGGGTCGGACACCCTGAACACCACGAAGCTGCGGGCCAAGGCGCGCCGCCTGATCGCCCGCCACGATCCCGATGCGGCAACACGCCGCAGGCAGCAGGCCGAGGCCGATCGCGACATCCGGTTCCACGCCAATGAGGACGGGACGTGCACCGTCGACGGCACCCTCCCCGGCCCCGCCGGGCAGATCATCGCAATGCGACTGCGGTCGATGTGCTTCGACGTCTGCGCCGACGATCCCCGCAGCTTCGCGCAGCGCCGCGCCGACGCCCTACTCGCCCTCGCCACCGACAGTCCGTACCTAGACTGCCGCTGCGGCCGCACCGACTGCACCGCCGCCGGCCGAACGAGCAGCGAGTGCACCACACCGACGCATCACGCCGCAGCACCGTCGTTCACGGCGCGGCCGCTGCCCCCGACCACCGTCCATGTCGGCGTGAACCTGACCACCCTCCTCAGCCTCGACGATCTCCCCGGGTATCTGGCCGGGCACGGCTGGATCGACGCGGACCTCGCACGCGAGCTGTCCGCCGACGGCACCTGGCGGCGGGTCCTCACCCTGACCGACGCCGACCGCGAGGCGATCCTCGACGCCCTCTGCGGACACACCGGGACCGAACCGACGCCGGAACCCGCACCCGACCGCGGCGAGCCATTCCACCCGCCGGACACCCCTGCGCCCGAACCGGTTTCCGATGATGCCTGGCTCGCCCGCCGCCGCGCGGGCAGCCTCCCGCACGGTGCCGTCGTCGGGATCGGGCGCGCCCTGCGCGCCGCCGGAATCACCCCGACCGCGATTCGCGAACGCACCGCGCACCGCCGCGAGCAGCTGACCTATCGCCCCTCGGCGCGCCTCGCCGAGATCGTGCGGACCCGCGACGGCACCTGCCGGTTCCCCGGCTGCAGCGCCCGCGCCGCTACCTGCGACCTCGACCACACCGTCCCCTTCGACCATGCCGACCCCGGGCGCGGCGGCCGCACCGTCGAGCAGAACCTCGCCTGCCTGTGCCGGCGCCACCACCGCCTCAAGACGAGCGGACTCTGGACGGTTCGACAACTTGGCGGCGGCCGGCTCGAATGGACCGCCCCGACCGGGGAATTCGCGACCACGGACCCCGCGGGCGCCTTCAGCGACGACACCGCGACCGTGGGCGCCGCCGACCGCAACCTCGCCGAGTCGTACGGCCTGACCCTCACCGACCCGCTCACCCTCGACCGACTCTTCGACCCGCACCACGGCCGCGGGGTGGAGGCCGACCTCCGCTACGTCATCGACGCCCACCCGCGACCCGGCCCGTCCGTCGTCGTCCCGGCGACGCCGATCGAGGTCGACCTCACGGACCCGACCCGGCCCACCGCCCGCGAGGAGCCGGCACCGTTCTGACCCGACCAGCACCCAACACCCAACACCCAACACCCAACACTATTGACAACGCCTTGTCATATTGACAGTCTGTTGTCATGACTGACACCGTGCACGTCGCCCTCTACGACACGTTCGTCGACTGGGAGATCGGCTACGCCATCGACCACATCAACAATCCGGAATGGCAGAAGACCCCCGGCCGGTACGCCGTCGCCACCGTCGGCGCGACCACCGCACCGGTGACCTCCACCGGCGGCCTGCGGATGCTGCCCGACACCACCCTCGACGACCTCGACCCGCGCGGCAGCGCGATGCTGATCCTCGCGGGCAACAACATCTGGAACACCGACACGTTCACGCCGTTCGCGGAGAAGGCGGGCGAGTTCCTGCGGGCGGGCGTCCCCGTCGCGGCGATCTGCGGCGCAACGGGCGGCCTCGCCCTCGCCGGACTCCTCGACGAGCACGCCCACACCAGCAACGCGGCCGAATTCCTCGACGGCGTCGGCTACGCGGGCGGATCCCGCTACCGGGACGAACCCGCGGTCACCGACCGCGACCTGATCACCGCGTCGGGCACCGCACCGGTCCACTTCGCGCGGGAGATCTTCCGCCGCCTCGACCTGTACGAGCCCGACGTGCTCGACGCCTGGTTCGCCCTATACGGCCTGCGCGACCCGGCAGGCTTCTACGCGCTGGCCAACCGGTGACTGAGCTCCCCCACCAACAGCTCCTCAGTGGCCTCGCGCTGGCGTCGTTCCGCCTCAACGGGCAGTTCCTTGCCGTCGCCGAGGACCTGACGCGACCGGTCGGCCTCACCGCCGCCTGGTGGCAGGTCCTCGGCGCGGTACTGCCGCGGCCCCAGCCGGTGGCCGACATCGCCCGCGACATGGGCATCACCCGCCAGGCGGTGCAGCGGATCGCGAACCTGCTCGTGGACCGCGGTCTCGCCGAGTACCGGCCAAACCCGGCCCATCGCCGCGCCAAACTGGTGGCGGCCACCGAGGAGGGCCGCCGGGCGGTGCGCCGGATCGACCCGGCACACCGCGCATTCGCGCGGCGGCTGACGCGGGAGCTCGACCCGGACGAGCTGGCTAGCACACTCCAGGCAATGCACCGGCTGTCCGCGGTGCTCGACCGGCTCGCCGCGCCCGACGCGGTGGCGGACACGGCGGGACGGTCACCCGATTATGAGGCGTGAGCCGTGATGATGTAGCCGACACATCCCTTGGACGAGAGGCACATCCGTGAGCGACCCATCGAGTGCTCGCCCCGCACCCGTCCGCCACGCCGCCCCGAGCGACCGGTTCGGCAAACTTGTGGAGCGCCGCGACGGCAAGGACTTCCCCTACTACACCGGCGTCCCGGTCGGCTTCACCGTGCAGCAGTGGATCCTGCTGTGGATCTCGGTCGCCGTCGGGTTCGCTGCCCTGGTCACCCTCCCCCAGTCGACTCCCCTCGTCGCCCTGCTACCGCGGATCCTGTTCGTCGCGATCCCGCTGGGCACACTGGCGTACCTGGCTCGCGACCAGTGGAAGGCGCTGTTCCGGAAGGTGAACGGCGCCGACGTGCGCACGATGATCGGGTTCGCCGTCCTCAACCTGGTCGTCACCTCGATCCTCGCCCTGATCGTCAAGGCCCTGTTCGGGACCGCCGAGAATCCCGCCGTCGACGGCTCCGACGGCTGGGGCGCCCTCGACTACGTTGCGTTCTACGCGGGCACCGGCATCCAGCTGGTCGGCGAGGAACTGTTCACGATCATCCCGTTCCTCGCGCTGCTGTACTTCCTCGTCACGAAGGGGAAGCTGCCGCGCACGACGGCCATCGTGCTCGCGTGGCTGATCAGCGCGGTGTGGTTTGGAGCCGCGCACCTGCCGACCTACGACTGGAATTTCGCCCAAGCGCTCATCGTCATCGGCGGCGCCCGACTGGTGTTGACGCTGGCCTACATTCGCACCAAGAACTTGACGGTGTCGATCGGTGCCCACATCATCAACGACTGGGTTCTGTTCACGCAGTCACTGTTCTTCAGCACGGCGCTGATCGCGCTCTGACCCTGCCGCCGCCCACCGACGAGAGCTCGTGCGGCACACCGATCAGTCGGTGAGCCGCACGACCTCCTCGTCGGTGAGGATCGTCTGCGGGACGCGGTTCGCTTCCCTGGCGAGCTGCACGGCCCGGTACAGCGGCCGCTCCTCCAGGCCAGCCCCGCGGGCCTCGGCCCGCAGCTGCGCGATCAGCACCGTGGACATCGCGACCGCGGGCGCCAGCTCCCCCGACACCAGCCCGTCGGCCAGCGCGCGCAGCGGCAGCACCTCGAGCTCGCGGCCGCCGTCGGCGGTGTACAGCGCCAGCGGGACGGTGACCCGGCGGTCGCCGTCCCCTACCCGCAGCGCGACCTGTGACACCCGGCCGCTGCGCACCAGCAGTTCCGCGCTCACCGCCCGCGCGACGTCGACGGACACCGCGCGGAGACCGGAGTGGGCATGAATCACCGTGTCGGTCATCGATGTTCGGCGCCGGGTCGCGGCCAACGCGGACAGCGCGGTCGGAACACCGAGCAGCGACCCGACGAGGGCGCCGACGGCGACCGAGGTGAACACACCGACGATCGCACCGACCACCACCCCCAGCAGGAACGCGAACACCGCCAGCCGGCGCAGCCGCGGCGTGATCAGGCGCGCTGGCACCAGGTCCAGGTCGACCGACCCGCCGTCAGCTGCCGGCAAGGACCGAACCCACCTCGGCGACAACGGCATCGAGCGACACCTGACGCTGGTCCCCGGTCGCCAGGTCCTTGACGCCGATCACCCCATCCTCGATGTCCCGCTCGCCAAGGACGAGGGCAAGCTTCGCGCCGGAACGGTCCGCGGCCTTCATCGCGCCCTTGACGCCGCGCCCACCGTAGGCGAGGTCGACGCGGATGCCCGCGGACCTCAGCTGCGCGGCGATGACCACCAGCGTGCCCTTCGCCTCGGCGCCGAGGGGCACGCCGAACACCTCGCAGCGGGCGGGCGTCGCCGCCGTCTTGCCCTCCGCCTGCAACGCGAGGATCGTGCGGTCGACACCGAGTCCGAACCCGATGCCGGACAACGATTGTCCGCCGAGCTGCGCCATCAGGCCGTCGTAGCGTCCGCCGCCACCGATCCCGGACTGCGCGCCGAGGCCGTCGTGCACGAACTCGAACGTCGTCTTCGTGTAGTAGTCGAGTCCGCGCACCATCCGCGGGTTGATCGTGTACGGCACGCCCAGCGCGTCCAGGTGCGCCAGCACCTCGTCGAAGTGCGCCTTCGCCTCCTGCGACAGGTGGTCGAGCATCAGTGGTGCGTCGGCGGTCAGCTCCTTGATGTGCGGGCGCTTGTCGTCGAGGACCCGCAGCGGGTTGATCTCCGCGCGCCGCCGGGTGTCCTCGTCGAGGTCGAGCCCGAACAGGAACTCCTGCAGCAGCTCCCGATACTGCGGGCGGCAGGTGTCGTCGCCGAGCGAGGTGATCTCGAGCCGAAACCCGTCGAGCCCGAGCCCGCGGAAGCCGGCGTCGGCGATCGCGATCACCTCGGCGTCGAGGGCCGGGTCGTCGACACCGATCGCCTCGACCCCCACCTGCTGCAGCTGCCGGTAGCGGCCCGCCTGCGGGCGCTCGTACCGAAAGAAGGGGCCCGCGTAGCTCAGCTTCACCGGCAGCTGCCCGCGATCGAGTCCGTGCTCGATGACGGCGCGCATCACGCCCGCGGTGCCCTCCGGCCGCAACGTCACCGACCGGTCACCGCGGTCTGCGAAGGTGTACATCTCCTTGCTGACCACGTCGGTGGATTCGCCGACACCGCGCGCGAACAGGCCGGTGTCCTCGAAGATCGGCAGCTCGATGTGGCCGTACCCGGCGAGCCGGGCGGGCCGGGTCAGCCCGTCGCGGACGGCGACGAATTCCGCCGACACCGGCGGCACGTAGTCGGGGACGCCCTTGGGGGCAGAGAACGCGCTGTTACTGGACTTGCTCACGATGCCTACTTTTCCCTACCGCTACCCGGACAGTCCAACCAGAAACGGGTTCGACGCCCGCTCCTGCCCGATCGATGTCGCGCCGCCGTGGCCGGGGAGCACCGCGGTCGCGTCGTCGAGGATCAGCAGCTTGGCGGCGATCGACGCGAGCAGCTGCTCATGGTTGCCGCCGGGCAGGTCGGAGCGGCCGATCGACCCGGCGAACAGGGTGTCGCCGGTCAAGGCCAGCGGGACAACGCCGTGCTCGGTGCCGACCGTCGTGCGGAGCACCACCGAGCCCTGGGTGTGGCCGGGGGTGTGGTCGACGGTGATCGTGATGCCCGCGAGGTCGAGGACGTCGCCGTCCGCGAGGTCGATCACCTCGGACGGCTCCCGGAACTCGGCGTCCCCGATCATCGCGGACAGCGCTGCACCGGTGCCGCGCAGCGGGTCGGACAGCATGTAGCGGTCCTCGGGATGGATGTAGGCGGGAATCCCGAACTTCTCGCACACCGGCTGCACCGACCAGGTGTGGTCGAGGTGCCCGTGCGTGAGCAGCACCGCTGCGGGGGTCAGGGACTGCTCGCCGAGGAACTCGATCAGCGGTTCCGCCGCGTTCTGTCCGGGGTCGACGACGAGGCACTCGCTCGCGCCGTCCTGCGCGAGGATGTAGCAGTTCGTCTGGAAGGCGCCGGCCGGGAATCCGGTGACGAGCACGGCAATCGCTCCTCGAGGTGATGGGACAGGTCCGCCGCACAGCCTATGTGTTACGACAGCGGCGCCGTTTCACAGGTTCGGGTGGCAGACTCGGTCACCGACAAATTCGGCGCCGAAACCGGCGCCGCACGTGTGGGTCCAGATCCGGAGGTAGCCAGCAGTGCCAAGCAATGAGCAGCGTCGCCAGGCAGCGAAACGCAAGCTGGAGCGACAGCTCGAGCGACGGGCGGAGCGGGAACGCAAACGCAAGCGGATGACGATCGCGGTGTCCGTCCTCGGCGCCGTCGTCGTGGTCGCGGCGGGTGCGGTGGTGTTCGGGCTGACCCGCTCCGACGACTCCGTCGACACCGCCGCCGACGCCGGTCAGGAACCCACCGAGCAGCCAACGCCGGGCGCGCTGCCCACCGCCCGCGCGGAGGCGCTGCCCGCCACCGTCGACTGCACCTACATTCCCGACGGGCAGACCCCGGCGAAGCAGGCGACCGTGCCGAACGCGACGGCGGTCTCCGCCGAGGGCACCGTCACCGTGGACCTGGCCACCGACCAGGGGCCGATCGGCCTGAACCTGGATCGGGCGAAGGCGCCGTGCACGGTCAACAGCATGGTCTCGCTGGCGGAGCAGGGCTACTTCAACGACACCCCCTGCCACCGGCTGTCCACCGTCGGCCTGAAGATCCTGCAGTGCGGCGACCCGACCGGGCAGGGCACCGGCGGGCCGGGCTACGGCTTCGTCAACGAGTTCCCCACCGACCAGTACAGCCCGGAGGATCCGACGATCGACCAGCCGGTGACCTACCCGCGCGGCACGATCGCGATGGCCAACACCGGCCAGCCCGGCAGCAACGGCAGCCAGTTCTTCCTGGTGTACGACGACTCCCCGCTGCCGCCGATGTACACCGTCTTCGGCACCATCTCCGACGAGGGCCTCGCCACCGTCGAGAAGATCGCCGCCGCCGGTGACGACGGCTCGATGTCCGCGGGCGGCGGCAAGCCCAACACCCCCGTGCAGATCCAGACGGCTACGGTGGCCGCATGATGCGTACCCCGTTGATCCGCACCCTCGCCGCGACGGCCGGCGTCGGCCTCGCGCTGACCGCCGTCGCCTGCTCGTCCGACGACACCGGAACCGACGCCGCCGCGTCGACGACGTCGGCCGCGGCCCGGACGGCGCAGCCGGAGGTGGACATGTCGGTGTACCCGGCGCTGCCCGCGGTCCCGGCGGCGGCAGCGTCGACGGTGTCCTGCGAGTACCCGTCGACGTCGCGGCAGGCCGCGAAGCCGGTGCAGCCGCCCGCGACGACGGACGTCTCGACCGTGGGGACGGCCGCGGTCACCCTGACCACCTCGCAGGGCCCGATCGGGTTGACCCTGGACCGCGCGGAGGCCCCGTGCACGGTCAACTCGTTCGTGTCGCTCGCCGAGCAGGGCTACTTCGACGACACCCCGTGCCACCGGCTGGTCACCAGCCCCGGGCTGCAGGTGCTGCAGTGCGGCGACCCGACCGGGCAGGGCACCGGCGGACCCGGCTACGGCTTCGACAACGAGTACCCGACCACCGTGTACGGCGCGGACGACCCGGCCGGGCAGCAGCCGATGCGGTACCCCCGCGGCACGGTGGCGATGGCGAACTCCGGGCAGCCGGGCAGCAACGGCAGCCAGTTCTTCCTGGTGTACGCGGACTCGGTGCTGCCGCCGCAGTACACCGTCTTCGGCACCATCTCCGACGAGGGCCTCGCCACCGTCGAGAAGGTCGCCGCGGCCGGCGACGACGGGTCGATGTCCGCGGGCGGCGGCAAGCCGAACACCCCGGTGCAGATCGAGACGGCCACCGTCGGCTGAGTGACGCCGCGCGGCCTGAACCGAGCCGATCGCGTTCAGGCCGCGCTGGTCATCCGGTAAACGTCGTACACGCCCTCGACGTTGCGGACCACGTTGAGCACGTGCCCGAGGTGCTTCGGGTCGCCCATCTCGAAGGTGAACCGGCTGATCGCGACCCGGTCCCCCGAGGTGGTCACCGACGCCGACAGGATGTTCACCTTCTCGTCGGCGAGGGCCTTCGTCACGTCCGAGAGCAGCCGGTGCCGGTCGAGGGCCTCGATCTGGATCGCGACCAGGAACACCGACGACGCCGACGGCGCCCACTGCACCTCGATGATCCGCTCCGACTGCCCGCGCAGCGACGACGCGTTGGTGCAGTCGGTACGGTGCACGCTGACCGCGCCGCCGCGGGTGACGAACCCCATGATCTCGTCGCCGGGCACCGGGGTGCAGCACTTCGCGAGCTTCGCAACGGTGCCCTCCGCGCCGGGAACCAGGACACCGGAGTCGGTGCCGCGCCGCGGCCGCATCGGCATCGTCGACGGCGTGGACCGTTCGGCGAGTTCCTCCTCCACCGCGCCGACGCCGCCGAGCTGCGCGACGAGGCGCTGCACGACGTGCTGCGCGGAGACGTTGTGCTCGCCGACCGCCGTGTACAGCGCGGACACGTCGGCGTACCGCAGTTCATGCGCGATCGCGGTCATCGACTCGGCGCTGAGCAGCCGCTGCAGCGGCAGCCCGCCCCGCCGGACCTCCTTGGCGATGGCCTCCTTGCCCGCCTCGAGGGCCTCCTCCCTGCGTTCCTTCGCGAACCACTGCCGGATCTTCGCCTTCGCCCGCGGTGACACCACGAACGTCTGCCAATCCCGGCTCGGTCCGGCGTTCGTGGCCTTCGAGGTGAACACCTCGACGACCTCACCGTTCTCCAGGGTCCGTTCGAGCGCGACGAGGCGGCCGTTGACGCGGGCGCCAATGCACCGGTGCCCGACCTCGGTGTGCACCGCGTACGCGAAGTCGACCGGGGTCGACCCGGCGGGCAGCGTGATCACCTCGCCCTTCGGGGTGAAGACGAAGATCTCCTTGACCGCGAGGTCGTAGCGCAGCGATTCGAGGAACTCGCCCGGGTCGGCGGCCTCCCGCTGCCAGTCCAGCAGCTGACGCATCCACGCCATGTCGTCGACCTCGGCGGTGTCGGAGCCGTGCTTGCCGCGCGTCTCCTTGTACCGCCAGTGCGCGGCGATGCCGAACTCCGCGGTCCGGTGCATCTCGCGGGTGCGGATCTGCACCTCAAGGGGCTTGCCCTCCGGGCCGATGACGGTGGTGTGTAGCGACTGGTACACCCCGTACCTGGGCTGGGCGATGTAGTCCTTGAACCGGCCCGCCATCGGCTGCCACAGCGAGTGCACGACACCGACCGCCGCGTAGCAGTCCCGGATCTCGTCGCACAGGATCCGGACGCCGACCAGGTCGTGGATGTCGTCGAAGTCGCGGCCCTTGACGATCATCTTCTGGTAGATCGACCAGTAGTGCTTGGGCCTGCCCTCGACGGTCGCGCTGATCCGGGACGCGGACAGGGTCGCGTTGATCTCGGCCCGCACCTTCGCCAGATAGGTGTCCCGGGACGGCGCGCGGTCCGCGACCAGCCGCACGATCTCCTCGTACTTCTTCGGGTGCAGGATCGCGAAGGACAGGTCCTCCAGCTCCCACTTGACGGTCGCCATACCCAGCCGATGCGCAAGCGGCGCAATCACTTCCAGTGTTTCGCGAGCCTTGCGGGCCTGCTTCTCCGGCGGCAGGAACCGCATCGTGCGCATGTTGTGCAGGCGGTCGGCGACCTTGATCACCAGCACCCGCGGATCGCGGGCCATCGCGATGATCATCTTGCGGATGGTCTCCGCCTCGGCGGCGTGACCGAGCACCACCTTGTCCAGCTTGGTGACCCCGTCGACGAGGTGCGCGACCTCCTCCCCGAAGTCGCCGGTGAGCTGCTCGAGCGAGTAGCCGGTGTCCTCGACGGTGTCGTGCAGCAGCGCCGCGATCAAGGTGGTGGTGTCCATGCCGAGTTCGGCGAGGATCGTCGCGACGGCGAGCGGGTGGGTGATGTACGGGTCGCCGGACTTGCGCTTCTGGTGCGCGTGCCGTTCCTCGGCGACGTCGTAGGCGCGCTGCAGCGTGGCGAGGTTCGCCTTCGGGTACAGCTCGCGGTGGATCGCGACGAGCGGTTCGAGCACCGGCCTGATCGTGGTGTTGCGCTGTGCCGTGATCCGGCGGGCCAGCCGGGCCCGGACGCGACGCGACGCCGAGGTCGGAACCGCCTGCGCGGACGCGTCGTTCGGCGTCGTACCCCCGGACCCGGACCTGTCGAGGTTCTGCGTCACATCCGTCACCTCCCTACCGATTCGAACTGCTCACCCGCACCAACTTTAGCCCTCAGACCCGCAGCAACGAGGTCAGCGGGCGGTCCGGCAGGCGACCGCGTCCGCGAAGCCCCTCGATCTCGAGGACCACCGCGATCGCGACGACGACGGCACCCGCCGCCTCGAGAAGCTCCGCCGCGGCACCGAGGGTGCCGCCGGTCGCGAGGACGTCGTCGATCACCAGCACCCGGCGCCCGCGCAGGTCGATGCCGTCCGCCGGGATCTCCAGCGTCGCGGTGCCGTACTCGAGCCCGTAGGACTGCGACAGCACCGGCGGCGGCAGCTTGCCCGCCTTCCGGACCGCGAGCACCCCGGCGTCGAGTGCCCGGGCGACGCCTGCGCCGAGCAGGAAGCCGCGGGCGTCGATGCCGGCGACCAGGTCGACGCCGTCCGCGAGCGCGGCCATCGCATCGACCACGTCCCGGAACGCGGCGGCGTCGGCGAACACCGGGGTCAGGTCCGCGAACCGCACCCCTGGCTCGGGGAAGTCATCCACCCAGCGGATCAGGCGGGCGACGTCGGCGGACGCCAGGTCGGTTCGGTCGGTGCTCACCGGAGAAGTATCCACCGGTCCATGTTCCACCCGGCCCCGGCGACGGTCGCGTTCGGTACCGCCGCGTGCATCCCCGCGGCGATCGAGGTGGCGCGCGGCGCCGCGAACAGCGGGAGCGACGGCATCTCGGTCCACAGAATGTTCTCGGCCTCCGTGGTGAGGTTCAGCCGGCTGCCCTCGGCGGTGTCGACCGCCAACTGGTCGGCGATCTCGGTGACCCGGCCGTTGCGGAAGTCGCCGATGTTGGTGCCGTTCCCCGCCGCGAGCGAATACGCGGGCGGCACCACCGAGTCCAGTCCCGCCGCGCCCTGCGCGGACCCGGTCCCGCCGAGCACGGCGTCGACCTGTCCCGCGCCGAGCGCGCCCGGCGTGTAGTCCGGCGATCCCGCGTCCTCGACGGTGATCCCGGCAGGCGCGCACGCCGCGGCGACGTCGGCGACGATCTGCGCGCGGCGCGCATCCGGGGCGAGATAGCCGACCCGGACGGTGATCGGCCCCTGACCCGACGCCGCGAGGGCGGACCGCGCGGCGTCGACGTCGGGCTGCAGGTAGCGGTCTCCGACCACGCCCGCCGCGGTCGGATAGATCAGCATGTCCGGCTGCGCGATCCGCGAGTTCAGCACACCCGATCCCAGCCCGGACGCGATGTCGAAGCCGGGGTGGCCGTACTCGTCGAACAGGCTCTGCCGCGGCACGCACGACGCGAACGCGCGCCGCGCGTCCGCCGACCCGAACACCCCGCCGGTCGCGAGCACGAACTGCTCGCTGCTGCGCGACGGCGCGGTGGTCGTGGTGAAGCCGTCCCCCGGGGCCAGCCCGTCGATCGAGCCCGCGCCGACGTCGATCACGTCGAGTTCACCGGCGGACAGCCGCGCGGGAAGGTCGGAGTTCTTCGGCCACACCACGATCCGGTCGGTGCCCGGCTTGTTCCCCCACCACTTGTCGTTGGCGACGAGGACCACCTCGCCGTCCGGGCCGACCGAGTCCAACCGGTACGGCCCCGACGACGGGAACAGCGCCGGGTCCGCCGGTCCCGGGGTGAGGGCCCAGCCGGTGTTCCAGAATTCGGCGAGCCTGCCGATCGCTTCGGTGTCGCCGCCGTTGAGTGCGCCGACGACGTCGGGCACGTTCGCGACCCGTCCCGCCACGTGCGCGGGCATCAGTGCGGTCGCCCCGAACAGCCCGCGCCAGTCGGCGAACGCGCGGCCCGGCTTGAACACGACCGTCGCGTCCTTGCCGCCCGGCGCGCAGTCGACCCGGTCGATGTCCGCGTAGCCTGCCCGGCTTGCCGCGTGGAACTGCGGGTACCGTCCACTGCCCGCAGCCCAGGCCAACACCATGTCGTCGCAGGTCACCGGGACACCGTCGGAGTAGACGGCGTCCGGATTGATCCGGTAGGCGACGGTCAGGGTGTCGCCGGGCGCGGTCAGCATCGAGCCGACGTCACCGTCGGACAGGGCGGTGCCCTCCGGGCCGAGGTAGCTGAAGCCGGTCAGCACCCGCACGAACGCCTGCCGCGCACCGTCGGCGGCGCCGGCGACGGTGTTCGCGTTGTACGTGCTGACGACGTTGTCGACGGCATACCCGATCGAGGGGACCTGGTCCTCCTGCGTCGAACACGCGGCGCTGGCCCCGACCAGCGCGCAGGCGGCGGCCACCGCGATCCGGTTCCGGACGGCACTGCTGCGCATGTCGCTCTACCTCTTCTTGTCGCGCTTCCCGGTCGGCCGTGCACCCGGCCTCGGGGCAGCGCCGGTGGGCCGCGGCGTCGGCAGCACCCCGGTCGAGCCTGCCAGTGCCGCCCCCGAAACCGGGGCCGACCCGCCGGATCGTTCCGCCCGGCGCGCGTGCACCTTCCTGGTGTGCGCGGCAACCGGCCCCCACCGCTCCTTGATCGACACCAGCAGCGGCGTCGCGAAGAAGATCGACGAGAAGGCGCCGACCACGATGCCGACCAGCTGCACGACCGCGAGGTCCTTGAGCGTGCCGACGCCGAGCAGCCAGACCGCGACGACCAGCAGACCGATCACCGGCAGCACACTGATCACGGTGGTGTTGATCGAGCGCATCAGCGTCTGGTTGACGGCGAGGTTCGCCTGCTCCCCGTAGGTGCGGCGGGTGGTGTGCAGAACGCCCCGGGTGTTCTCCTCCACCTTGTCGAAGACGACGACGGTGTCGTACAGGGAGAAGCCGAGGATGGTGAGCAGGCCGATGACGGTCGCCGGGGTCACCTCAAGACCGATCAGCGAGTACACGCCCGCGGTGACCACCATGTCGAAGAACAGCGCGATGATCGCCGCGATCGCCATGTCCCGCTCGAATCGGATCGCGATGTAGATGCTGACGATCACCAGGAACACCAGCAGCGCGATCAGCGCCTTCTTGGTGATCTGGCTGCCCCAGGTCTCGCTGACGTCGGCGACGCTGATCGCGTTCTTGCTCGGTTCGCCGTTCTTGTCCTCCGGCTGGAAGGCGTCGAACAGGGCGTTCTGCAGTTCAACGGTCTGCCGCGCGTCGAGCGCGTCCGACCGGATCTGAATGGTGGCGCTGTCCCCGGCGCCGACGGTCTGCACCGACACCGGATCCTGGCCGAGCGCCTCCGAGTACACCGCCTCGACCTGTTCGGTCGTCGCCCCCGTCGCCGCCGGGAACTGGATGCGGGACCCGCCCTCGAAGTCGATGCCGAGCGAGAATCCGCGGAAGATCATGCTCAGCAGCGAGATGGCCACCACGGCGGCGACCAGTGCGTAGTAGACCCGGCGCTTGCCGACCACCTCGAACGCGCCGGTGCCGGTGTAGAGCCGGGACAGCAGACCGTGCCGGGGCAGGGTCGCCTCGTCGACGGCGCCGTCGGAGATGTCCGTGTTGTTGCTCATGTTCAGGACTCCTTCGCCTGCGAGGCGGCGACCGCCGTCTTACGTTCGCGTGCCACCTGGCTGACGGCACCGAGGCCGTTGACGCTCGGCTTCGACCAGAACGCCGACTTCGACGCCAGGTGCACCAGCGGATGGGTCACCAGGAACACCACGATGACGTCGAGGATGGTCGTCAGGCCGAGGGTGAACGCGAAGCCGCGCACCTGACCGACGGCGAGCACGTACAGCACCGCCGCCGCGATGAAGCTGACCGCGTTGCCGGACAGGATGGTCCTGCGGGCCCGTGCCCAGCCGCGCGGCACCGCGGACCGGAAGCTGCGACCCTCCCGGATCTCGTCCTTGATGCGTTCGAAGTAGACGACGAACGAGTCGGCCGTCATGCCGATGCCGATGATCAGACCGGCGATGCCCGCGAGGTCGAGGGTGAACCCGATGTAGCGGCCGAGCAGCACCATGATCGCGTAGACCAGCAGCCCGGACAGGACCAGCGACAGCGCGGTCAGGATGCCGAGCATGCGGTAGTAGATCAGGCAGTACAGCAGCACCAGGATCAGACCGATCGCGCCCGCGATCAGGCCGGCCTGCAGCGAGGCCAGTCCGAGGGTCGCCGACACCGTCTCGGCCTCCGACGCCTGGAACGAGAGCGGCAGCGAACCGTACTTGAGGGTGTTCGCGAGTTCCTTCGCGGTGGTTGCGGTGAAATCACCGGTGATCGAGGTGGCGCTGCCCGCCGGGGTCGCGCCCTGCACGACGGGTGCGCTGACGACCTTCGAGTCGAGGGTGAACGCGGCCTGCTTGCCGATGTTGGCCGCGGTGAACTGCGCCCAGGTGGAGCTGCCACCGGACTTGAAGGTGAGGCTGACCTCGTGCCGGGCCTGCTGGGTGTTGAACTGCGAGGTGGCGTCCGAGATCTCCTGGCCGTCGATGATGCTCGGGCCGAGCAGGTACACGGTGGTGCCGTCGGTGGAGCAGGCGACCAGCGGCAGCGCCGGGTCGTCGTTGCCCTGCAGCGGGTCGGCGGCGGAGCAGTCCAGCGACGCCATCGCCTGCTGCTGCACGGCCGGGTCGGTGCTCTGCCGGGTCGCCTTCGCTGCCGCGATCTCCGCGGCGGCCTCGTCGGCCTCGTCCGCGACCGGGGTCTCGGCGGCGGGTGCCGGCGCCTCGGGCTCCGGGGTGTCCGTCGCGGGGACGTCGGGCTCCTGCGCGGGGAACGGGCGGTTCTGCGGGGCCGGGACATCGGTGGCCGGGTCATCGGTGGCCGGAGCGGGCGCCGGGGCCGGGGACTCCGCCGCGGGGGCCTGACCGGACTGCGCCTGGGTGTTCGCCGACACCTGCGAACCGAGCACCGGGCGGATGTACAGGCGGGCCGTCTGACCGAGCGTGCGGGCCTGGGCGCTGTCGTCACCGGGCACCGTGATCACCAGGTTGTCACCGTCGATGACCACCTCGGAGCCGGAAACACCGAGCCCGTTGACGCGGGTCTCGATGATCTCCTGGGCCCGCCGCAGGCTGTCCTGGCTCGGCGTGCTGCCGTCCGGGGTGCGTGCGGTGAGGGTGACCCGGGTCCCGCCCTGCAGGTCGATGCCGAGCTTCGGGGTCGGGGACTTGTCCCCGGTGAAGAAGACGAGCGCATACAGCACGGCGACGATCAGCCCGAAGATCACGAGCGAACGCGCAGGCCGGACGGCTCCGCTGGGTGATGCCACGATCCGTAGTTCTCCTAGTAGCTGGGTGCGGACTGCCCGCCTCGCACGCGACCGCTGCCGAGTGCGGTCACTCGGCAGCGGGGACGATCAGATCATTCCTGATCGAGGCGGCGCTGAGTCTGCTCGGGAGTCTCCTCGACCGTCGAGTCGTCGGTGTCGGCGGCGGCGTTGTCCTGGTCCTCGGTGACGAGTTCCCGGATCACCATGCGCGCCCAGGTGGTCACGACGCCCGGCGCGATCTCGAGGTCGACGGTCGTCTCACCCAGTGCGGCGACGGTGCCGTAGAGGCCCGCGGTGGTCATGATGCGGTCACCGACGTTCAGCGAATCCTGCAGTTCTGCGGTCTTCGCCATCTCCTTCTTCTGGCGGCGGATGCCGAGGAACATCGGCACCAGCAGGACGAGGATGAGGAGCGGGAACAGCAATTCCATCGTTGAAGTCAGTCCTTGAGGTTTGTCGGCGCGACCGGTCCCGTGCGGACCGGCGCAGTACACCAGTGTGCCATTACTCCCACGGCGCCTGCTGTGGTTCGTTCACACGCACCTCTATTCCGCCGGTCGCCGCCTCCGGGGGCGGCGTCAATCCGAGCTGCTCCCAGGCCGCTGCCGTCGCGACCCGGCCCCGCGGGGTCCGGGCGACGAGACCGGCGCGTACCAGGAACGGTTCGCACACCTCCTCGACGGTGCCGGGTTCCTCCCCGACCGCGACCGCCAGCGTCGACACCCCGACCGGTCCGCCGCCGAAGCTGCGGACCAGGGCGCTGAGCACCGAGCGGTCGAGCCGGTCGAGGCCGAGTTGGTCGACGTCGTAGACGGCGAGCGCGGCCCGCGCGACGTCCCTGGTGATGACCCCGTCCGCGCGGACGTCCGCGAAGTCGCGGACCCGGCGCAGCAGTCGGTTCGCGATGCGCGGCGTGCCGCGGGATCGGCCCGCGATTTCCGCGCTCGCCTCCTCACCGAGCCGGACACCGAGAATCCCGGCCGAGCGCAACAGGATTCGCTGCAGCTCGGGCGGATCGTAGAAGTCCATGTGTGCGGTGAACCCGAACCGGTCCCGCAGCGGTCCGGTCAGCGCGCCGGACCGGGTGGTCGCACCGACGAGCGTGAAGGGGGCGACCTCAAGCGGGATGGAGGTGGCGCCGGGGCCCTTGCCGACGACGACGTCGACGCGGAAGTCCTCCATCGCCAGGTACAGCATCTCCTCCGCGGGCCGAGCGATGCGGTGAATCTCGTCGATGAACAGCACGTCGCCCTCGACGAGGTTGCTCAGCATCGCGGCCAGGTCCCCCGCCCGTTCCAGCGCGGGGCCGGACGTCAGGCGCAGCGAGGTGCCCAGCTCGGCGGCGATGATCATCGCCATCGATGTCTTGCCGAGTCCGGGCGGACCGGACAGCAGGACGTGATCCGGGGTGCCGCCGCGCAGCTTCGCGCCGGCCAGCACCAGCTGCAGCTGCTCTCGGACCCGCGGCTGGCCGATGAAGTCGGTCAGCGACGTCGGGCGCAGGCTCGCCTCGACGTCCCCGTCGCCTGCAACGAGTTCGGCGGTGACCGGGGAGGTGTCGTCGTCGGGGTAGCCCGCGTCGTCGGGGAACCCGGTCACCGGGTCTTACCCAGCATCGCGAGCGCGGAGCGCAGCGCCCGCGACGTGTCGGCGTCGGGGTCCGCGGCAAGGACCGAATCGGTCGCCGGTTCGGCCTGCTTCAGCGGGAATCCGAGCCCGACGAGGGCCTCGACGATCTGGTCCCGGATCGGGCCTGCCGCGGGCGCGGAGGTGGGGGATCCGGGGGCCACCGGGACCGCCTCGACCTTGTCCCGCAGTTCGACGACCATCCGCTCGGCGCCCCGCTTCCCGATCCCCGGAACCCGGGTCAGCGCCGACACATTGCCCTCGGCGAGCGCCTTGCGCAGCGCCTCCGGTTCGAGGACCGCGAGGATCGCCATCGCCAGCCGCGGGCCGACACCGGACACCGTCTGCAGCAGCCCGAACAGGTCCCGCGACTCGGTGTCGTGGAATCCGTACAGGGTCATCGAGTCCTCGCGGACGATCATCGCGGTGACCAGTCGCGCCTCGGTGCCGCGCTGCAGCGTCGCGATGGTCGCCGGGGTGGCGTTCAGCCGGTACCCGACACCGGACGCCTCGAGGACCACGTGGTCGAGGGCGATCTCGAGCACCTCACCACGGACGGACGCGATCATCGTGTACCTGCCTTCTTCACCCTGGACCTGTTCAGTTCCGCGAGGCGCGCCTCGTACCGTCGCTTCTGGTCGGCGGCGGCCGCCTCGGCACGTGCCATCCGCTCGATCATCGGCGCCCGCCAACAGTGGCAGATGGCCAGCGCGAGCGCATCGGCGGCGTCCGCGGGCCGGGGCGCCTGCTGGAGACCGAGAATCCGGGTCACCATCGCGGTGACCTGCGCCTTGTCCGCGCGCCCGTTGCCGGTCACCGCCGCCTTGACCTCCGAGGGGGTGTGGAACCGGACGGGCACGCCGCGCTGGCTGGCGGCCAACGCGATGACACCGCCGGCCTGGGCGGTCCCCATCGCGGTCGACACCTGATGCTGCGCGAAGACGCGCTCGATCGCCACGACCTCGGGGCTGTGCACGTCCATCCAGTGACAGGCCGCGTCGTAGACGGCGTTCAACCGGATCGCCAGGTCCATGTCCGCGGGAGTGCGCACCACGTCGACGTCGAGCGCGGTCACCTGCCGCCCGCGCCCGGACTCGACCAGTGCGATACCGCACCGCGTCAGACCCGGGTCGACACCCATCACCCGCACGCGCCCACCTCTCGACAAAACTCACAGCCACTGCGAACAGCTGTTCGAGAGTATAGGCGCGGGCACCGACACCGGCCGGGACCAACACGACCCCGGCCGGGACGGCCCGACTCAGGCGTCGAGTTCGGCGAGCACCTCGTCCGAGACGTCGACATTGGTGTAGACGTTCTGCACGTCGTCGGACTCCTCGAGCGCGTCGACGAGCTTGAACACCTTGCGGGCCCCGTCGGCGTCGACCGGGACCTCGACGGAGGCGCGGAAGTCCGGGTCGGCGGAGTCGTAGTCGATGCCCGCGTCGACCAGGGCGGTGCGGACCGCGATCAGGTCACTTGCCTCGGCAACCACCTCGAACTGCTCGCCGAGGTCGTTGATCTCCTCGGCGCCGGCCTCCAGCACCACCTCAAGGATCTCGTCCTCGGAGCGGCCCGCCTTGTCGAGCACCACGACACCCTTGCGGGTGAACAGGTACGACACCGATCCCGGGTCGGCCATGTTGCCGCCGTTGCGGGTCATCGCGGTGCGCACCTCGCCGGCGGCGCGGTTGCGGTTGTCGGTGAGGCACTCGATCAGCACCGCGACACCGTTCGGGCCGTAGCCCTCGTACATGATCGTCTGCCAGTCGGCGCCGCCGGCCTCTTCGCCTGCGCCACGCTTGCGGGCCCGCTCGATGTTGTCGTTGGGGACCGAGGTCTTCTTCGCCTTCTGGATGGCGTCGTACAGCGTCGGGTTTCCGGCCGGGTCACCACCGCCGGTGCGCGCGGCAACCTCGATGTTCTTGATCAGCTTCGCGAAGGCCTTGCCGCGCTTGGCGTCGATCACGGCCTTCTTGTGCTTGGTGGTGGCCCATTTGGAATGGCCGCTCATACGTGAATTCCCTCTTCCCGTTGGTTGTCGTGGTGCGGGGTGTGTGGGTGCGCCCGCGGCGGCGCGGCGGCCACGGCGGGAAGCACACAGTAGCGCCAGTTTACCCGCGGTCCACCCTGGCCTGGCGAACCATGCCGACGAACAGCTCGTGGATGCGGCGGTCTCCGGTCACCTCGGGGTGGAACGACGTCGCCAGCACCGGACCCTGCCGCACCGCGACCACCCGGCCCGCGGCCGGTCCGTCGGGGACGGTGGCGAGCACCTCGACCCCCGCCCCGACCCGCTCCACCCACGGCGCGCGGATGAACACCGCCCGCATCGGCTCCCCCGCAACGCCCGCGACGTCGAGGTCCTCCTCGAACGAGTCGACCTGACGACCGAAGGCGTTGCGGCGCACCGTGATGTCGAGCCCGGCCAGGCAGTGCGCGTCGGGGCGGGTGTCGAGCACCTCCGACGCGAGCAGGATCATGCCAGCGCACGACCCGTAGGCGGGCATGCCAGCGCGAAGCCGGGCCCGCAGCGGTTCGAGCAGGTCGAACACCACGAGCAGACGGCTCATCGTCGTCGACTCGCCGCCGGGGATCACCAGCCCGTCCACGCCCGCGAGTTCCTCGGCGCGCCGGACGGTGATGGCCTCGGCCCCGGAGGCCCGCAGCGCGGCCAGGTGTTCGCGCACGTCCCCCTGCAGGGCGAGCACGCCGACCCGCGGCGCGGTGGGGGCGGGGGCGGCGGGTCGGTCGGCGGTGTCGAGGCTCGTCTGCACGGGTCGAGAATACGGACCGGTGTTGGCGATACCGACGGGCATGTCGGTCGATGCTCGGCCCGGGCGCCGCGATGCGTGCGGTGACGGGCCGCAGCATGACCGGCGGCTGATCCCCCGATCGACCGGTCCCGTCAACACCGCGGCCACCGCCGTCAGGTCATCGTCAAGATCGTCGGGATCCGCGGCGGACCGGCCGAGACTCGCCGCATGACCTCCACGCTGCTGATCCGGAAGCCCCGCGACCCCGCCGCGAAGCCGCCCGAACGGCACCGGCTGTCGGTGCCCACCGGCCTCGCGGGCCTGTCCCTGGACGCGATGGCGTCGGTGTCCTATGGGCCGGAGGCAATCGTGCTGGTGCTCGCCGCCGCGGGCGGGGTCGGGCTCGGGTTCACCCTCCCGGTGACGCTCGCGATCGCCGCGCTGCTCGCGCTGCTGGTGGCGTCCTACCGGCAGCTGATTGCCGCGTTCCCGAACGGCGGCGGCGCCTACGCGGTGGCCAGGGCCCGGCTCGGCGACCGCTCCGCGCTGGTGGCCGCGTCGTCGCTGGTGATCGACTACGTGCTCAACGTCGCGGTGTCGGTCGCGGCGGGCGTCGCCGCACTGACCTCCGCGGTGCCCGCCCTGCTCCCCCACACCGTGTGGATCTGCCTGGCCGTCGTCGTCGCCGTCACCGCGCTGAACCTGCGCGGCATCGCCGACAGCGCCCGCGCGTTCATGCTCCCGACCGTGGTGTTCGTCGCGAGCATCGCCGTCGTCATCGTGGCGGGCCTGCTGCGCACGGAGCCGCTGAGCGTCGCCGAGGGCGAGGCCGTCGCCACCAATGTCCAGGCGGTAGGCGTGCTGCTGCTGCTCAAGGCGTTCTCCAGCGGCTGCGCCGCACTGACCGGTGTCGAGGCGATCGCCAACGCGGTGCCCAGCTTCCGCGAGCCGCGGGTGCGGACCGCGCAGCGAACCGAGGTCGCCTTGGGAATCCTGTTGGGCACCATGCTGATCGGCCTCGCCGTCCTGATCGGCAAGTTCTCCCTGCACCCGGTCGAGGGCAGCACGGTGCTTGCGCAGCTCACCGAGGCCGCACTCGGCCGCGGGATCGGCTACTACGTGGTGCAGTTCGCCACCGTCGTGCTGCTCGCCCTCGCCGCCAACACCTCCTACGGCGGCCTGCCCACCCTGCTCCGGCTGCTCGCCGACGACCACTACCTGCCGCACCGGTTCGCGGTCCGCTCGGCCCGCGAGGTGTACCGGTATGGGGTGCTTGCGCTCGGCGGCTGCGCCGCGGTGCTCGTCGTCGCTGCCCGCGGCAACATGAACGCCCTCGTTCCGCTGTTCGCGATCGGGGTGTTCGTCGGGTTCACCCTGGCCCAGGCCGGGCTGGTCCGGCACTGGGTGACCGTGCGCAGCAGCGGCTGGCGGTGGCGGGCGGCCCTCAACGGGCTCGGCGCAACGACCACCGCCGCCGCCGCGCTCGTCACCACCGCGATGAAGTTCACCGAGGGCGCCTGGCTGATCGTGGTCGCGCTGCCCGCGCTGGTCCTGGCGATGGGCCGGGTGCGGGCCGCCTACACGGCCCTCGGCGTGCGGCTGCATCGCGGCGAGGTCCCGGGCCCGCCCACCCGCCGGGCGGGCACGATCGTGGTCGTCCCCGTCGCGGAGGTCTCGGAACTGAGCCGCGAGTCGATCGACACCGCACTCGCGTTCGGCGGCGACGTCGTCGCGGTCCGGGTCTGCCCGGCTGGTGAGTCCCCGAGCGCGTTCACCCGGGCGTGGGAGGCCTGGCATCCGGGTGTCCGCCTCGACCTTATCGACGGCGGCACCGAGGGGGTCGCCGCGCCGCTGACCCGGTACATCACCGAACACTTCGCCGGACGGCGGGTCGTCGTGGTCATCGGCGAGGTCGAGCCGGCAGCCGCCTGGCAGCGGATCCTGCCGACCGGGAACGGCGCCGACCTCGATCGCGCGCTGCGCCGCAACACCGACGCCGTGGTGTGCCGGGTGCGGCTGCGGCTCAGTCCCGCATGAGGCGGGTCATGCCCTCCTGCACGACGGCGGCGACGATGGTGCCGGACCGGTCGAAAATACGGCCCTGCGTCAGTGCCCGCCCAAAACCGGCGGACGGGGACGACTGGTCGTACAGCAGCCACTCGTCCGCCCGGAACGGGCGCAGGAACCACAGGGCGTGGTCCAGGGACGCCTGCTGGATGCGGACACCGGCGTGCGGCACCTGCGCCGACCCGAGCAGCGTCATGTCCGACATGTACGCGAGGGTGCAGATGTGGAAGACGGGGTCCTCGGGCAGGGTCCGCCGGTAGCGGAACCACACCTGCTGCTGGGCGGGCACCCCGGGGCGGCGGGTGATGACCTCCTGCGGCACGAACCGCAGGTCCCAGTCGGCCCACTCCCGGAACTCCCAGGACAGCTCCTCCAGGGACAGCGCCGTGTCCGGCAACTCGTCGGGGTCGGGCACCGGCGGCATCGTGTCGCCGTGCTCGATCCCCACGTCCCCGACGTGGAACGAGGCCGACATCGTGAAGATCGCCTGACCGTCCTGCACCCCGGTGACCCGGCGGGTGCAGAAGGACCGTCCGTCGCGCACCCGGTCCACCAGGAACACCGCCGGAATGGTCGGGTTTCCCGGCCGCAGAAAGTAGCCGTGCAGCGAATGGACCCGGAACGCCGGATCCACGGTCCGGACCGCGGACACCAGCGCCTGACCGGCCACCTGGCCGCCGAACGTGCGGGTCAGCATCGTCTCCGCCACGATCCCGCGGAAGATGTCCTTCTCGAGCTGCTCGAGTTCGAGAATCTCTTCGATCGACGACATGCCGCTCAACCTAGCAACGAGACGGCCCCGCATCGGTGCACGACGCGCGTCGCTGCGCTCGCCTTCCGATGCGGGGCCGTGTGGGGAATCAGCGGTGGGTCACCACCCGCGCTCGGCGAGCCGGTGCGGCTGTGTCAGGGGCCGCCCTCGGCCTGCGAATGCAGTCAGCTCACCAACCGCGCTCGGCGAGCCGGTGCGGCTGCGGGATCTCGTCGACGTTGATGCCGACCATCGCCTCGCCGAGGCCGCGGGAGACCTTCGCGAGCACGTCCGGGTCGTCGAAGAAGGTGGTGGCCTTCACGATCGCCGCGGCCCGCTCGGCGGGGTTGCCGGACTTGAAGATGCCGGAGCCGACGAACACGCCCTCGGCGCCGAGCTGCATCATCATCGCCGCGTCCGCGGGGGTCGCGATGCCGCCCGCGGTGAACAGCGTGACCGGCAGCTTGCCCTCCTTCGCGACCTCAACAACCAGCTCGTACGGTGCCTGCAGCTCCTTCGCCGCGACGTACAGCTCGTCCTCGCTCAGCGACCCGAGACGCCGGATCTCCGCGCCGAGGGTGCGCATGTGGGTGGTCGCGTTGGAGACGTCGCCGGTGCCCGCCTCGCCCTTGGAGCGGATCATCGCCGCGCCCTCGGTGATCCGGCGCAGCGCCTCGCCGAGGTTGGTGGCACCGCACACGAACGGGACGGTGAACTTCCACTTGTCGATGTGGTTCGCGTAGTCGGCCGGGGTGAGCACCTCGGACTCATCGATGTAGTCGACGCCGAGGGACTGCAGGATCTGCGCCTCGACGAAGTGCCCGATCCGGGCCTTGGCCATCACCGGGATCGACACGGCGGAGATGATGCCGTCGATCATGTCCGGGTCCGACATCCGGGACACGCCGCCCTGCGCGCGGATGTCGGCCGGAACGCGCTCGAGCGCCATCACCGCGACAGCGCCCGCGTCCTCGGCGATCTTGGCCTGCTCGGGAGTGACGACGTCCATGATGACGCCGCCCTTGAGCATCTCGGCCATCCCCCGCTTGACGCGGGCGGTACCAGTTGTGGGGGCGGTATCGGGGGTGCTCACGGCAAACTCCATCGGTAGTGGCTTCTCACTCGGAACCGTCCCGGACGCGGGCTCGAAGCTCGGCCCCCCGCCGGTCGTGAAGACGATCCTAGTGCCTCAGCGAATGGACCGGACCTCGGGCTCACCCGGCCGGGCGAGCACCGCGTGCACCTCCGCGACCAGGTCGGGCAGGTCCTCCGGATAGACCACCTCGCCGCCCGCCGCGACCGCCCGCATGTCGTCCGGGCTGCACCACCGGTGCCCGGAGATCGCGCGCCGCTCCAGCTCGGTGAAGCCGCCGCGCTGCGGCGTGAACGCGGTCCGGCGCAGCGCGAAGAACAGCTCCTCGGATCGGATCACGTCGCCGTCGTACGGGAACACCGCCACCCGGCGCCAGATCGGGCCGCGCAGTTCGTCGGCGGCGACGACGAGCCCGGTCTCCTCCCTGACCTCGCGGACCGCGGCGCCGCGCAGGCTCTCCCCCGACTCGACGCCGCCGCCGATGGTGAACCAGAAGTGCACGTCCGGCACCTGCGGGTCGTGCCCGCGCAGCAGCAGCACCCGGCCGTCGTCGTCGACCAGCACCACCCGCGCCGAGGTCCGCATCTCGTCGACGCCCTGCCCGGCGCCGGCCGACGCGGTGGTGCGTTCGGCGATCTCGAAATAGGTGGGCAGCGGTGCGGTTCCGCCGAGATGCAGCCAGCGCACCGGCCGCCGGGTGCGCAGCGCGAGGGTGTCTCGGACCGCGTCGTTGTGGAACCGGCGCGCGATCAGCACCCGCGCCTCCGCGTCGGCGAGCTCCGCCACCAGCTGCGGCGCGAGGGCCTGCCCGGGCACCGCGGCCAACGCCGCCGACAACTGATTCTCGGCGGACTCCCGGTCCGCCCGGTCCGCCCGTTCGGCGCGGTCGGCCAGCTCGCGCAGCCGCTGCCCGCCCAGCTCCGGCGGCGGCGCCGACCCGAACGCGTACCCGGTCGGCACCACCGCCGCGGCGACGGCCCGTGCGACGACGGCCCGGCGGGCCAGCGCCGAATCGAGTGCCTGCCAGGACAGGTCGGAGCGGACGTGCAGGCGGTCCAGCCGATTCGCGGTGCCGTACGCCCACACCCCGATCGCGACGAGGACCGCGACGACGAGGGCGACGACCAGGATCGTGGTGGCGGACAGGGTCATCAGGCCTCCACCCGCACGGGCTGGGCGCCGACGGTCACGGTCTCGTACACCCGCAGGATCTGCTCGGCGACCACCGGCCAGTCGTACTCGGCGACCACCTCGGAGGCGACGTCGACCAGTGCGCGGCGCTGGTCCGGGTCCGAGAGCACCCGGTCGATCGCCGCCGCCAACGCGGCCGAGTCCCCGATCGGGGTCAGCAGGCCCGCGGTGCCGTCGCGCAGCACGCGCCGGAACGCGTCGAGTTCGCTGGCGACCACCGGGACGCCCGCGGCCATCGCCTCAACGAGGACGATGCCGAACGACTCGCCGCCGAGGTTCGGCGCGCAGTACACGTCGACGCTGCGCAGGGCGGACGCCTTCTCCTCGTCGGTGACCTGCCCGAGCAGGTGCAGGTGCCGCGCGTACCGGCCCGCCTCCTTGCGGAGCCGGTCCTCGTCGCCGCGGCCGACGACCAGCACCCGCAGGTCGGGGTGTCGCTGCACCAGCTCGGGCAGCGCCCCGAGCAGCACGGCCATGCCCTTGCGCGGCTCGTCGTAGCGGCCGAGGAACAGCACCGTCCCGCCCCGGCGCGGATAGCCGTCGAGCGGTGCGGCGTTCGCGAACGCGGGCACGTCGACACCGTTCGGGATTTCGACGGCGTCCGAGCCGAGCGACTCCACCTGCCAGCGCCTGGCCAGCTCCGACACCGCGATCCGGCCGGTGATCTTCTCCAGGTACGGCTGCAGGACACCCTGAAACGTGCTCAGCACCAACGATTTCGTCGTCGATGTGTGGAAGGTCGCGACGATCGGACCCTCCGCGATCTTCATCGCGAGCATCGACAGGCTCGGCGCGTTCGGCTCGTGGATGTGCAGGACGTCGAAGTCGTTGTCGGCGATCCACCGCCGCACCCGCGCGTACGACACCGGCCCGAACGTCAGACGGGCGACGGACCCGTTGTACGGGATCGCGACCGCCCGGCCCGCGGACACCACGAAGTCGGGCAGGTCGGTGCCCTCCGAGGCGGGCGCGAGCACGCTGACCCGGTGTCCCCGCTCGATCAGCACCTGCGCGAGCTCGACGACGTGCGCCTGCACTCCCCCTGGGACGTCGAACGAGTACGGGCACACCATCCCGATCTTCACGTCACGACTCCATTCGGGCCAGGCGCGCCTCGGACAGGTCGGCGAGCCACAGCGGCTGCAGCATGTGCCAGTCCGCGGGGTGGGCGGCGATGTTCACCGCGAACCGGTCGGCGAGGGCCTGCGTCGCGGCCTGCACCCCGCCGCCGGTATCGAGCGGGGCGCCGACCGAGAACCCCCAGTCGTCCCCCTCGAACCAGCAGTGCACGGGCAGCAGCGCCGCCCCGGTCTCGATCGCGAGTTTCGCTGGCCCGGCGGGCATCCGGGTCGGTTCCCCGAAGAACGTCACCGGCACCCCGCGCGCGGCGAGGTCACGCTCGCCGAGCAGGCACACCACCCGGTTGTCCCGCAGCCGGTCCGCGAGCTGACCGAACGGCGGCGCCTCCCCGCCGCTGAGCGGGAAGATCTCGAAGCCGAGGCTTTCCCGGTACGCGACGAACCGCTGGTACAGCGACTCCGGCTTGAGCCGCTCGGCGACCGTTGCGAACCGGCCGTGCTTCTGGACCAGCCAGACCCCTGCCATGTCCCAGTTCCCGGTGTGCGGCAACGCGAGCACGACACCCGCGCCCGCGGCGAGACCAGCCTCGAGGTGTTCCTGCCCCTGGATCTTCGAGTCCAGCCGCCGACCCAGTTCGGCCTGGTCCATCGACGGCAGCCGGAACGCCTCCCGCCAGTACCGGGCGTAGGACCGCACCGACGCCCGGATCAGCTCGTCCGGCACCCGATCCGGCGGCACCCCGAGCACGCGGGCGAGGTTGCGCCGCAACTGGTCCGGCCCACCGCGCCGGGTGGCGAGGTCGGCTCCGAGGTCGAACAGCCGGGTCGCGACGCGGTCGGGCAGCGCCCGGACCAGGCGCCAACCCGCCGCGTACCCCAGATCGCTCGCCCGTTCCCCGAGGCTCACTGTGCCTCGCCATCGGGTGCGGCGATCGGCAGCAGGTCACGCGCACCGGGCGAGTTCCGCACCGCAAGCACCCGCTGAAACACGGTGATGACACTGGCGACGGCGAGCAGCCACATCGCCACGTACACCGCCCATTCCAGCCATCCGATACCGAAATGCCCCGCAATACCGGTCAATCCAGCCCCGACGAGGACGATGATCAGCCGGTCCGGCCGCTCGATGAGTCCGCCGTCGGCGGACAGGCCGCTCGCCTCGGCGCGCGCCTTCGCGTACGAGATCACCTGCGAGGTCACCAGGCAGATCAGCGTCGCGACCAGCAGTGAACGGCTGCCCTCGTGGTACACCGCCCACCAGGCGAGGCCGGCGAAGATGGCGCCGTCCGCGATCCGGTCACAGGTGGCGTCGAGCACCGCCCCGTACCGGGTGCCGCCGCCGCGGGCCCGGGCCATCGCCCCGTCCAGCATGTCGAACATCACGAAGAACCAGATGAGCATGGTTCCCCAGAACAGGTGCCCGGACGGGAACAGGGTCAGCGCGCCCGCCACGCTGGCGACGGTGCCGAACACGGTCACCACGTCCGGTGTCAGCCCGGTGCCGATCAGCGCCCGCCCCATCGGCGCGGTCACCTTCGACACCGACGCCCGCCCGAGAATGCTCAGCATCTCATTCGCCTCCGCTGCCGGTAATCGGCTCCTGCCACGCGGCCGACAGCAGCGCCCTGGTCTCACGCAGCAGCTGCGGCATCACCTTGGTGCCGCCGAGGACGGTGATGAAGTTGGCGTCCCCGCCCCACCGCGGGACGATGTGCTGGTGCAGGTGCTCGGCGAGCGACCCTCCTGCTGCCGCACCGAGATTCAGACCCACGTTGAACGCGTCCGGTCGCGACACCCGCTTGATCACGCGGATCGCCTGCTGGGTGAACGCCATCAGCTCGGCGGACTCGCCCGCGGTGAGATCCTCGAGCGCCGCGACCCGCCGGTACGGCACGACCATCATGTGCCCCGGGTTGTACGGGTACAGGTTGAGCACCGCGTAGACGTGCTCGCCGCGCGCGACGATGAGGCCCTCCTCGTCGCTCATCTTCGGGATCGCGGTGAACGGTCCCTCCTCCGACGTCGCCGCCTTCGGCGACTCGGCGATGTACGACATCCGGTGCGGCGACCACAGCCGCTGCAGCCGGTCGGGGTCGCCGGGCCCGGTGTCCACCATCGACCCCTCGGGCTGGTCGGGTGTCCCACTCATGTGAGGTCCCCGACGAGGTCCGCGGTCGGCGACGAGTTGTCGCGGCGGGCGATCCAGTCGGTGATCACCGCGATGGCCTTCGCGACCGGCACACCGTTGACCTGGGTGCCGTCCCGGAAACGGAAGCTGACCGCACCGGACTCGACGTCCCGCTCGCCCGCGAGCAGCATGAACGGCACCTTCTGCGTGGTGTGGGTGCGGATCTTCTTCTGCATCCGGTCGTCGCTGGCGTCGACCTCGGCGCGGATGCCCGCCTTGCGCAGGCCGCCGACCACGTGGTGCAGGTGGTCCTCGAACGCCTCCGCGACCGGGATGCCAACCACCTGGAGCGGGGCCAGCCACGCCGGGAACGCTCCCGCGTAGTGCTCGGTGAGCACGCCGAAGAACCGTTCAATCGACCCGAACAGCGCACGGTGGATCATCACCGGGCGGTGCTTGGCGCCGTCGGTGCCGGTGTATTCGAGCTCGAACCGCTCGGGCAGGTTGAAGTCCAGCTGGATCGTCGACATCTGCCAGCTGCGACCCAGCGCGTCCTGCACCTGCACGGAGATCTTCGGACCGTAGAACGCGGCCCCACCCGGGTCCGGGATCAGGGTCAGGCCGGAGGCCTCGCCGACCTCACGGAGCGTCGCGGTGGCCTCCTCCCACAGCGCGTCGTCGCCGACGAACTTGTCCGGGTTCTTCGTCGACAGCTCGAGGTAGAAGTCGTCGAGTCCGTAGTCCTTGAGCAGGCCGAGCACGAACTGCAGCGTGGTGGTCAGCTCGTCGCGCATCTGCTCCTTGGTGCAGTAGATGTGCGCGTCGTCCTGCGTCATGCCGCGGACCCGGGTCAGTCCGTGCACGACGCCGGACTTCTCGTAGCGGTAGACGGACCCGAACTCGAACAGCCGCAGCGGCAGCTCCCGGTACGACCGGCCGCGGGACCGGAAGATCAGGTTGTGCATCGGGCAGTTCATCGGCTTGAGGTAGTACTCCTGGCCCGGCTTGCGCACGGTGCCGTCCTCGTTGAGTTCCTCGTCGATGTGCATCGCCGGGAACATGCCGTCGCGGTACCAGTCGAGGTGACCGGAGACCTCGTACAGGTGTCCCTTGGTGATGTGCGGCGAGTAGACGAACTCGTAGCCCTCCTCGACGTGCCGCTTGCGGGAGTAGTCCTCCATCTCCTGCCGGATGATGCCGCCCTTGGGGTGGAACACCGGCAGCCCGGAGCCGAGCTCGTCGGGGAAGGAGAACAGGTCGAGTTCCGCACCGACCTTGCGGTGGTCGCGCCGCTCGGCCTCGGCCAGCAGCTCCATGTGCTCGTCGAGCGCCTCGCTCGATTCCCACGCGGTGCCGTAGATGCGCTGCAGCTGCGCGTTCTCCTGGTTGCCCCGCCAATACGCGGCGGAGCTGCGGGTGATCTTGAACGCCGGGATGAACTTGGTGGTCGGGAGGTGCGGGCCGCGGCACAGGTCCTTCCAGATCACCTCGCCGGTGCGCGGGTTGAGGTTGTCGTAGATGGTCAGCTCGGTGCCGCCGACCTCCATGATCTCCGGGTCGTCGATCCCGGACTTGTCGCTGATCAGCTCGAGCTTGAACGGCTCGTTCGCGAGTTCGACGCGGGCGTCCTCGATGTCGTCGACGACGCGGCGGGAGAACCGCTGCGCGTCCTTGACGATCTTCTTCATCCGCTTCTCGAGGCGGGTGAGGTCCTCGGGGGTGAACGGCTCGGCGACCTGGAAGTCGTAGTAGAAGCCGTCCTTGATCGGCGGGCCGATGCCGAGCTTCGCGTCCGGGAACTCCTGCTGCACCGCCTGCGCGAGGACATGCGCGCAGGAGTGCCGGATCACGCTGCGACCGTCGTCGGTGTCGGCGGCGACGGCCTCGACCTCCACGTCGACGTCCGGGGTCCAGGACAGGTCCTTGAGGGTTCCGTCGGCGTCCCGCACGACGACGACGGTGTCGGGGCCCTTGGTCGGGAGGCCGGCCTCACGGACCGCCGCACCGGCGGTAGTCCCGGCAGGCACCCGGACGCGGGCGGCTGGGGCTACGGATGCAGGCGTGGTCACGGCGATGTGCTCCTCGGTGTACGGGCCGACACGACGTCGGCACGGCAGATGAGCCCTCATGCTATCGGCACCGCCGACCGTTCGGCCCGTACACCCGGTCCGGTGCGCCTACAGGCCCGCCAGCCGCGCGGCACGCACCTCCGGCCGCTGATGCGGGCAGCTGACGCACTTGGCCCGGTCGGCGGCACCGGGATCGGCACCGGCGACCGCCGCGGACGCGCGGTAGATCAGGCAGCACGACGTGCGGCGCAGGAACCTGCGCGGACCGACGTCGACGAACCTCGGCACCGGGAGCGGCGGCCCGATCAGCTCCGCGAGCCGGACCGCGAGCGCGCTGCCCGCGGCGGGCGAGCCGAGCCCGGCCCCCGCGTCGAGCGCCCGGTTCCCGAGCGAGTCCGCGGCGATCGCCCACAACGCGGGCACACCGGCGCCGCTGGCCTGCGCCAACGCGGCGATGATCGCCTCGAGGGTGTCCCGCAGGCCGGCGGCCAGCTGCTCCGGTCCCCGCACCGTCGCCTCGGTGTGCAGCGCGTCGAGGTAGCCGTCGGGGCGCAGCGTCGCGGTGGCGTGCGCCAGCGCCGGGTCGGGCGCGACCCCGGCGCGCAGCAGTCCGGTGGTCGCGGGCGCCAGCAGCGTCGAACTCGCCGAGTACCACCACAGGGTGCCGTTGACCCTGCGGTCCCGGCAGGTCCACCGGCGTCCGGTGTCCGCGATCCGGGCGTCGAGCCAGTCCGCGTCGGTGAGCAGCGTCGCCCTCATCGCGCCTCCACCTCCTCCTCGGCCAGCCCGGTCACCGACAGCGACCGGGCCCCGGTCGCCGGGTCGGTATGCACGGATCCGAGTATCCCGAAGACATCGGCAAGCAGCGGCCCGTCGAGTACCAGGGCGGGGTCACCGGCCCCGACCACCGCGCCGTCGTGCAGGACCGCGATCCGGTCGCAGTACTCGACGGCGAGCCGCAGATCGTGCAGCGTCACCACCACGGCGAGGCCCTCATCGGCCAGCCGCCGCAGCAGCCGCATGACGGTCAGCTGGTGCCGCAGGTCCAGGTGGTTGGTCGGCTCGTCCAGCAGCAGCACCCGCGGCCGCTGGGCGAGGGCGCGGGCGATCGAGACCCGCTGCCGTTCCCCACCGGACAGCGCCCGCACGTCCCGGTCGGCGTGCGCGGTCAACCCGACCTGGGCGAGCGCGTCGTCCACGACGGCCGTGTCCCGCCCGCTGGCGCGTTCGAGCCAGCCCAGGTGCGCGGCGCGGCCGAGCCGGACCGATTCCCGCACCGTCAGCCCCGGCGCGCTCGGCGGTTCCTGGGTGCTCGCGGCGAGTTCCCTCGCCAGCTCCCGCCGCCCGATCGTCGCGGAGTCCCTGCCCCCGACCGCGATCAGGCCCGCGCTCGGCCGCATCGCCCGGTAGCAGCAGCGCAGCACCGTGGTCTTGCCGCTGCCGTTCGGGCCGACGAGCGCCAGCACCTGCCCCGGGGCGACCTGCAGGTCCACCCCGGCCAGCACCTCGCGGCCGCCGAGCTCGGCGCGCAGTTCGTGGATGGCCACCGCGGCGCTCATGCGTCCTCCCGCCGAAACTGGCGGTACAGCATCACCACGAACACCGGCGCACCGACCAGGGCGGTGACGACACCGACCGGCAGCTCGGTGCTCGCACTGACCGCGCGGGCGGCGAGGTCCGCGAGCACCAGCGCCACCGCGCCGAGCAGCGCGGCCACCGGAAGCAGCCGCATCGCGCCGAGCCCGACCAGGAAGCCCGCCACGTGCGGGATCAGCAGTCCGATGAACCCGATGCCGCCCGCGACGGACACGGCGGCCGCCGCGAGTACCGAGACACCCAGCAGGACGAGCACCCGGAAGCGGCGCACGTTCATGCCGAGCGCGGCTGCCCCGTCGTCGCCGGCGTGCAGCAGGTCGAGCCAGCGCGCCGACGCCAGCGCGGCGGCGCCGATGACGGCGAGCGCGACCGCGGGCCACACCGCGGTGGACCAGCGGGCATCACCGAATCCGCCAGCAAGCCAGCGCAGCACCGTCGACAGCTGGTGCTCGTCCGCGATCACCAGCAGCACGAACATCGTCAGCGCGGTGAACACCTGGGCCATCGCGACGCCGACCAGCACCACGCCGGTCACGTTGTGGTGCCTGCCGCCGATCGCGAGGGCCGCGACCAGCGGCACCAGCGCGCCGAGGAACGCGGCCGCGGGCACCGTGAACACCCCGAGCAGGCCGGTGCCCACGCCGAGCACGGTGACCAGCACGACCCCGAAACCCGCGCCGGAGGACACCCCGAGCAGGTACGGGTCGGCGAGGGGGTTGCGGGTGACGGCCTGCGCGAGCGCGCCGCCGAGCGCGAGCGCGGCACCGACCGCGGCCGCGGTCAGGGCGCGGGGCAGGCGGGAGTCGAGGACGATCCGTTCCCTGGCCTGCGACCACCACGGGTCGAAGGCTCCCCCGCTGATCCGGTGGCCGACGATCGCCCACACGTCGCCGACCGGGATCCGCACCGAACCGAACGACACCGCGAGCGCGATCGCCACCGGTAACGCGACGAGGAGGCCGAGAATCAGTGCGGGCGTTGCGATCCGACGGGCCGCTTCCGGGGCGTCCGCGGCAGGGGTCGACGCGGCGGGCGCCGCGACGACCGTCATCCGGTCACCCCCGGCACGGTCGGATGCAGCCGCCCGGCGAGCTCGCGCACCGCGTCGACCATCCGCGGGCCCTCGAAGAAGTTGCCCAACGGCAGCACGACGATCCGGTCCTCGCGGACCGCGGGGGTCGCCGACATGATCGGGTGCCCGCGCAGGTAGGCCAGCTTCTGCTCGACCGGCGCATTGCCGTAGTCGAGGACGACGATCGCCTCCGGCGCGCGTTCGCCGACCGTCTCCCAGGTGGTCGTGGTGTATGGCTTCACACCGTCGGCAGTGATGTTGCGTGCGCCCGCGTACTCGGCGATCAGATTGCCGATCCCGACCCCGCCGATGGTCAGCGGCTCGTTCTCGCCGCCGTCGTAGAAGAAGGTCGGCACCGGCGCCGCGCCAGCCGCGGTGAGCCGCTCGCGCATCTCGGCGAGCGGCTGGGTGATCTCGGCGGTCAGCGTCGCGGCCGCCTCCGGGACACCGAGCAGGGCACCGAGATCGGCGAAGTCCTTCTCCAGCAGCCCGATCGACGGGAAACCCTGCCCGCAGTACTCGGAAAACAGGAAGGTGTCGATGCCCGCCGCCTCGAGCAGGTCGCGGTCCCGGCCCTCCTTCGCGTCGAAGGCGCTGCGCATCCCGCCGACGACCAGATCCGGTTCGAGGTCACGGATCTGCTCGGCGGTCGGGTACTGCCGGGCCAGGCTCGGGATGGCGCGGAACCGGTCGGCGACCTCCGGCATCGGGTTCGGGGTTTCCCCGTAGCCCATGCCGACGATCCGGTCGGCGACGCCCATCAGGATCAGCACCTCGGTGACGTGGGCGTTCATCGGGATGATCCGCTGCGGTGGCGCGTCGAAGGTGGTGGTGCGCTCGCAGTTGGTGACGGTGACGGGCGTGGGGAACGGCTGCGCCGCCGCGTGTTCGGCGGCGCCTGCGTCCCGGGAGCAGCCGGTCAGCGCGAGGGTGGCGACGAGTGCGAGAGAAGCGATGCCGCGTCGCTTGTGGTGAATGTTCACGGGGACCTCGGGGTTCGGGGGTCCACCAGCGCAGCATCCGACACGGCACCGGCCGATCCGCCGGCGCACTGACCGGACTTCCGCTCGTGGACCACGACGATGGGGAGTCGCACGACGATCGGCAGGTAATCGGGCTCACCGCTGCGAGAGCGGCCTACCGTTGCGGGCCAGCGCCGGACTTCGACCGGACTTCCCCTGCGCGAACGCCTGTAGTGCTGCGGGCAGTATGCACTGTCAGAGCGGGGACTCGAGCAAGGGGTGCTCGATCCCGATCCACCCGCCCGCCATGTCGATCGCGCCGAGCACCCACAGCGTCGCGACCACGACCAGCGCGGTCCCGAGCCCCGCCAGGATCTTCACCACCGGGGACTGCCTGCCGAACCACTCCATGAACTCGTCGTACTTGCCCTTCGCGAACCGGAGCAGGCGGTACGCCCAGGTGAACTCCGAGCCGAGAATCCCCAGCCCCGCGAACACGATCAGCCAGCCCGGCCCCGGATACGGGATCGCGATGATGCCGACCGCGAGAACGAGCGTCCCGACGACACCGACCGCGATCCGGTAGCTCAGGTTCAGGACCGGGTTCGCGGCGATCCGCCGTCGTGCCCGCATCCACCGGTTCTCGCTGCGCGCCTGTGCCGTCACCCGGTCAACGGTACCGAGCGACCCGCAGCACGGCCGCGGGTCGTCACCGCTCCAGCAGGGCCCGCCACGCGTCGACCTTCGCCAGGGCCGGCGTCGCGGCGTTCGCGGGGCTGGTGGACGGCAACCGGGCGAGGGTCACGCCGGCGGGGTGCGCACCCGCCGCAACCACCGACCGGCGGTAGGCCATCTCCGCCCGGGCGCCGTTGAAGAACACCCGCTCGATCGCGGTGTGCCGCGAATAGAGGGCGGCGAAGTCGTTCGGAACCTCGGAGCGGACCTCGATGTCGGCGTCCGCGCTGCCCGTCCTGCGGCACGCCTTCAGCACGTCCCACAACGCGACGCCGTTGTCCTGCAGGGTCCGCAGCCGGTGCGGGTAGGGCTGGTCGGGTCCCGCGCCGAACAGTTCGCCCATGATCGGCCAGAAGCTGTTGCGGGGATTGGCGTAGTACCTGCCTGCAACGAGGGACGGCGCGCCGGGCATGGACCCGAGAATTAGGGTGTGGGAACTGTCGTCGACAACGGCGGGGAACCCGTGAACCAACGTCATGGCGAACCATTAGACAGCAAAAAGGCGGCCGCGAGAACCCTCGCAACCGCCTTTTCTGCTGTGGTCCCGGCTGGGATCGAACCAGCGACCTTCCGCGTGTGAAGCGGACGCTCTCCCACTGAGCCACGGGACCGTGCCGCGGAGATCAACTCCGGCGGCCGAACGAGGAGAAAACTAGCACGGTCCAGTGATGGTTGGAAAACCGGCAGGTCACACGGCTGCACGCCCGCACGAGGACGTTCCCGACCCCCTCCCGGCCGGGGACACCTCGCCCGCGGGTTCCGCATCCGCCCGCCCGCCACCTCGATCCGGGACGGAAGGGCCCGGCCCCTCGCCCACTGGCAGGTGAATTGCACCGCTGTTGTTTGCATTCACCGGAGTTGACCAGGCGATTTGTCGGCCCCGACCCCGTGGGCTAATGTTTCATCTCGCAGCACGGAGGCAGCAACGCCCCCGGGATTGCAATGCGGATGTAGCGCAGCTGGTAGCGCATCACCTTGCCAAGGTGAGGGTCGCGGGTTCGAATCCCGTCATCCGCTCGAGAGGTTGGACTCAACCTTGCGGTGGAGTGGCCGAGTGGTGAGGCAACGGCCTGCAAAGCCGTGCACACGGGTTCGATTCCCGTCTCCACCTCTCATGCACGACCGATAGACGCGCGCGATTAGCTCAGCGGGAGAGCGCTTCCCTGACACGGAAGAGGTCACTGGTTCAATCCCAGTATCGCGCACCATAGTTCGACGAAAGGACCCCGGATTTCCGGGGTCCTTTTTTCATTCCCCCGTTCCGGCGCGAGCGGCGCTCTGCCCGCCTCGCGGCCAGGCACGCGCGCCGACAGAATCCCCGGAAATACATCCTGACCAGCCGAATTGTGGTCTGCGCGCTCCATGGGCTACTGTTCCTTCTCGCAGCCCGGAGGAAGCAACGCCCCCGAGATTGCAATGCGGATGTAGCGCAGCTGGTAGCGCATCACCTTGCCAAGGTGAGGGTCGCGGGTTCGAATCCCGTCATCCGCTCGAGAGGGTGATCAACCCCCGCGGTGGAGTGGCCGAGTGGTGAGGCAACGGCCTGCAAAGCCGTGCACACGGGTTCGATTCCCGTCTCCACCTCGCACGAAGGTGAAACCCGCGCGATTAGCTCAGCGGGAGAGCGCTTCCCTGACACGGAAGAGGTCACTGGTTCAATCCCAGTATCGCGCACCATAGTTCGACACGAAGGGCCCCCGGCATGCCGGGGGCCCTTCGTGGTGTCGTCGGTCCTGCTCGGCGTCCCGGTGCGCCGATCTGCGGACCTGCCGCCCGATCGGGTATGTACTGGTGCAGACAATCGCCGCATCGAGAGGACGCCGCCATGGTCATCGCCGCCGATGCGCCGCCGCCGGGAGTTCCGCCTGCCGGGTCCCCGCGCCGGACCGACCCGATGCTGATGGCGGTCGGTGCCGCCGCGGGCGCGGTCGACCTGCTGCGGTGGTCCACGCGCGGCGTCCTCGGCGCGGCCCGCGTCGTCCCCGGCGTTGGCCGGTCCCTCGACGCGCTGGCGTCGACGGCGGCCGAGCGCGGCGCCGCGGCACTCGGTGCCGCAACGGAGCTGGGCCGATCGGTGCTGCGCGGCGCCGTCCGCGAGGTGGTGGCCGCCGCGTTGCTCGAGGTCGACCTGACCCGGATCGTGCGTGAGCACGTCGACCTCGACCTGATCGCCGCGGGCATCGACGTCGACCGGATCGCCGCGCGGGTGGACGTGGCTGCCATCGTGCGCCGGATCGACCTCGACGCGATCGTCGACACGGTGGACCTCGAACGCCAGGTGCGCCGGATCGATCTCGACGCGATTGCCGCCACCCTCGATCTCGACGTGCTCGCGGCGGGCATCGATGTGGACGCCGTCGCCGCCCGCATCGACATCGATGCGATCATCGCCCGCCTCGACCTGATCGGGCTCGCGAACCGCATCATCGACGGCGTCGACCTGCCGCAGATCATCCGCGACTCGACCGGGTCGCTGTCCGAGGAGGCGGTGCGCGGGGTCCGCAGCCAGGGCATGCAGGCCGACGACGCGGTCGCCGGTTTCGTCGGCCGCCTGTTCGGCCGCGACCGGCACGATCACGGGTACCCGAGGACCGGCGAGGGGGCCGGCCGGTGACGCCCGCCGTTCCGGAACGCCGACCGGCCGGGATCGTCACCCGGGGCCTCGCCGCGGCGGTCGACCTCGGTGTCGTGCTGACGCTGCTCGGCCTCGGCTACCTCGCGCTGGTCTTCGTCCGACTGCTCCTCTCGCCGCAGGCGTTCAGCTTTCCCGCACCCGAACTGCTGATGTCGGTGACGGCATGGCTCGGCACGTCGGTGGTGTACCTGACCGGGTGCTGGGCGACGACCGGGCGCACCGTCGGGTCGCTAGCGATGGGGCTGCGGGTCACCACGCGCTGGCACCGGCGGGTCCGTTGGGCGACCGCACTGCTGCGGGCGCTGGCGTGCGTCTTCTTCCCGATCGGGCTGGTCTGGGTGGTCGTCGACCCGCGGCGCCGGTCGATTCAGGACATCGTGCTGCGCACCGTGGTCGTGTACGACTGGCGGCAGGACCTGGACACCGTCACGGCCTGACGCGGGACTGCACCGTCACGGCCTGACGCGGGACCGCACCGTCACGGCCTGACACCGGGCTACTGGGTCATGGCGTGACGCCCGCCGGGCGGTTGGCGCGGATCAGGTTCCGGTACCAATGGTAGGAGTCCTTGGGTGTGCGGGTGAGGGTGTTGTAGTCGACGTGGACCAGGCCGAACCGCTCGCGGTATCCGGCGGCCCACTCGAAGTTGTCCAGGATCGACCACACGAAGTAGCCGCGGACGTCGACGCCCGCGTCGAGCGCCGCGCGCAGGGCGTGCAGGTGGTCGCGGTGGTAGTCGATCCGTCGGGTGTCACGGACGCGGCCCTCCCCGTCCGGGTCGGCGTCGTGGAAGGAGGCGCCGGACTCGGTGATGTAGATCGGGGGCAGCGCGTCGCCGTAGCGGTCGCCGAAGGTCTGCACGATCTCCCGCAGCCCGTCGGGCACGATCGGCCAGCCGAAGTCGGTCCGCGGATAGCCCTCGATCGCGACGGGGCGGAACGGCATGCCGGGCGGCAGGTCGACCTCGAGCACCCCGCTGCTGCCCTCGCCGCTGATCGGGGCACCGATCACCGTCGGCTCGTAGTAGTTGATGCCGAACCAGTCCAGCGGCTGCGCAATGGTTTTCAGGTCATCGCCGATCGGCCCCTGGAGGATGGCGGCGAGTTCCGGCGCCGGGTAGGCACCGCGCAGGACGGGGTCGGCGAACGTCCAGTTGACGATGTGGTCGTAGATGTCGGCTGCCTCGACGTCGGCCGGGTCGTCGCTCGCGGCGTGCACGGGGGCGTGGTTGGAGGCGATGCCGATGTTGGTGCAGCCCGCGGCGCGCAGCGCCTGCACCGCAAGGCCGTGGCCGAGCAGCTGGTGGTGTGCGGCCTGGAGCGCACCGAACCCGAGTTGCAGGCCGGGCGCATGCACGCCGAGCGCGTGACCGTAGAGGGTGTGCACCACGGGTTCGTTGAGCGGCATCCACATTCGCACCCGGTCACCGAGCCTGCGGCCGACGATGTCCGCGTACTCGGCCAGCCGGGCAGGGGTGTCGCGGTCGAGCCATCCGCCGGTGTCCTGCAATGCCTGCGGGAGATCCCAGTGGAACAGCGTCACCGCTGGCGCGATGCCCGCCGCGCAGAGCTCGTCGATGACCCGGTCGTAGAAGTCCAGGCCCGCCGCGTTGACGGGACCGCGGCCGGTGGGCTGGACGCGCGGCCACGACACCGACAACCGGTACGCCCCGACCCCGAGGTCACGCATCAGGGCGACGTCCTCGCGGTACCGGTGGTAGTGGTCGATCGCGACCGCAGCGGTCTCCCCGCCGACCACGGTGTCCGGTCGGTCGCAGAACTCGTCCCAGATGGACCGGCCGCGGCCGTCGGCGTCGACCGCCCCCTCGATCTGGTAGGCCGCCGCGGCCACACCCCACAGGAAGTCGGGGGGAAAGGTCGGATCGGAGTGCGCTGCAGTCATGGACGGAGTCTGACGGTTTCCTGGACGCACGTCCAGAGCAGTGTTTCAATGCGTGCACGACCGACTGCTCCCCCATTCCCGCCCGCGGGCCCGGCGAAAGCACCGACCACAACATGACCGATCCCCTGCCCGACCAGCGCACTGCCCGCGTCGCGACCGCGGCGGCGTTTGCGCTGCAGGGCTTCTTCCTCGCGGTGCTGCTGACCCAGCTTCCCCAGTTCAAGGACAAGTTCGGGTTCACCGAGACCACCATCGTCGTCGCCGTCGTGACCGTCTCGCTCGTCGCGGGGGCCGGCAGCGTGCTCGCCGAGTTCGTCGCGACCCGCACGTCGAGCCGGACCACCCTGCGCGTCGGGCTGTCCGTGATCGCGGTGGCAGGCGTGGGAATCGCGTTCTCCCACACCACGATCCTGTTCTTCGTCGGATTCGCCTGCTACGGCATCGGGTTGGGGATGGTGGACGCCGCGGCGAACATGCAGGCGGTCGCGATCCAGCGTCGGTACGGGCGGTCGATCCTGTCGTCGTTCCACGCGGTGTGGAGCGTCGGCGCCATCGTCGGTGCCCTGTTCGTGTCTGCATCCGCGGGACTCGGTGTCGGTCTTGGGGTGTGCCTGCTGATCGCGGCGGTGGTCGTCGGCGCCGGGACCGCCGCGCTCGGTCCGCGGCTGCTGGTCACCGGAAGCGAGGCGGCGGACCCGTCGACCGCCGCGGCACCGCTGTCGGTCCCGCTGCGCCCGTTCCTCGCGCTCGGCATCGCGATGGCCCTGTTCTTCGCGATCGACTTCGCGGTCGGCAACTGGTCCGCGCTGTACCTGACGGACATGCTGCTGGCCAGCGCGAGCACCGCCGCGCTTGCCGTCGCCGCATATCAGGGCGCGGGACTGGTGTCCCGGCTGACCGGCGACTTCTGGGTGCGCCGGCACGGGGAGATCGCCGTCGTCCGGGTCGGTGCCACGATCGGCGCGGTCGGCCTGGTGGTCGTGGTCTGCGCGACCGGACCGGTGATGGCGATCGTCGGGTTCCTGATCGTCGGGCTCGGCGCGCCGGTCGTCGCGCCGCTCTGCTTCAGCGCCGCGGGCCGGCTCGCGCCGCCGGACCGCGCGGATGCCGTGGTGGCGCGGCTGAACCTGTTCAACTATGCGGGCACCATCATCGGCGGCGGCATCGTCGGCGCGGTGGCCGCGCTGTCGAACATGCGGATCGGCTTCGCGATTCCGCTCGCGTTCGCGGTCGCCCTGATCCTGCTTGCCCCGGCGTTCCGGCCGGACCGGGTGCCGACGACGCCGCAGGCGGCCGATCCGGTGCACTGACCCCGTGCCTGCGCGGCGTCGGGAGGTGGTTGACTGGCATCATGCCGAACTGGGGCTGGCTCATCGTGATGCTGATTGTCGTCGACGTCGCCGTCGTCGTCGTGTGGTTGCTGACCCGCCGAAAGACCGCGCTCGCGGACCCGTACAGCCCGGCGTTCGTCCGCGGACTCGACCTCGAAACGCGGGACCGGATCGAACGGCTCGTCGCGGACCACAAGCAGGTTCAGGCGATCGCCCTGCTGCGGGAACGCACCGACCTCGGGTTGGTCGACGCGAAGGCGGCCGTCGACGCCGTCGCCCGCGGCGAGTGGGTGCCGACCGCGGGCCCGGACAGTGCGCCCCCCACCGGAGGCTGGTCGGATCTCGCCCCCGCGCTGCGCGCGCTCAAGTCCGAGGGCAAGGACGGCAAGGCTGCGCGCATGCTGTGCGAGCACACCGGCATGAGCCTGCGCCAGGCGAAGGACACGGTGGCACGGCTGTGACCGTCACCGTCTCCCCCGCCGTCTCCTCCGACGCGGCGGAGCTCGCCGCGGTCGCGGCGGTCACCTTCCCGCTGGCGTGCCCGCCGTCGGTCACCGCCGCCGACGTCGACGACTTCCTCGCCACCGTGTTGTCCGCCCAGCGGTTCGCCGACTACCTCGACGACCCCGACCGGACCGTGCTCAAGGCCGTCACCGGCGGGACGATCGTCGGGTACGCGATGCTCGTCGACGGCCTGCCCGACGACCCCGATGTGCGGGGTGCGGTGACGGCGCTCCCGACCGTGGAGCTCAGCAAGCTCTACGTGCTTCCCGGCCATCACGGCGAGGGAGTGTCGCACCGGCTGATGGACGCCGCGGTGGCGGCGGCGCGCGGCGCCGGTCTCGCCGGGGTGTGGCTCGGGGTCAACCAGGAGAACGCCCGCGCCCAACGCTTCTATGCCAAGCAGGGATTCACGCGGGCGGGCACCAAACGTTTCCGGGTCGGCGACCAACTGCACCACGACTTCGTCCTGCAGCGGATCCTCTGAGCCCCGGCGGATGCGCCTGCGGCACTGTGGGTGGAGTTCCCCCCCCCGGGGGGGGAACCCCCCCCCACGGTCCGCGGCAGCGGCTATCTCGCGAGGTGCTCGCGGGCGAACGCCAGCGACTGCGCCAACATCGACCTGCGTTCGGCCCTGGTGCGCGCGTTCTGCGTGTTGATCTCGAGCACCACGTGCCCGTCGAACGCGGACGCGGCCAGCGACCGGCACATCTGCGCGCAGGGCTGGCTGCCGTGCCCCGGGATCAGGTGCTCGTCCGCGGACGCACCGCGGCCATCGGCCAGGTGCAGGTGGGTCAGGCCCTCCCCCATCCGGCTCGCGAGCGCGGCCGCGTCCATCCCGGCGGTCGCGGTGTGCGAGAGGTCAAGAGTGTAGTGCGCGTGCCCGACATCGGTCGGGTCGTAGGACGGCGCGAACGCGGACACGCCGGGTCCCGGACCGCCCCGCTTCTCCAGCCGCTCGGCCGACTTCGACTTCGCGCCCCAGAATCGGTCGGCGCGCATCGGGAACATGTTCTCCACGGCGACCGCGACATCACTGCGCTGCTCGAGGTCGTGCACCTGATCGGCGAACCCGTCCGCGTACCGGCGTTGCCACCGGAACGGCGGGTGCACGACGACGGTCCGCGCGCCGAGGGCCTCCGCGGCCCGCACCGACCGTTCCAACTTGGCGACCGGGTCCGCGCCCCACACCCGCTGCGAGATCAACAGGCACGGCGCGTGCACGGCCAGCACCGGGACCGCGTACTTCCGCACCATCCGCGTGACGGTGGCCAGGTCCTGACTGGCCGTCTCCGCCCACACCATCAGCTCGACACCGTCGTAGCCGAGTTCGGCGGCGTACTCGAACGCCGCCTCCGTGTTCTGCGGGTACACCGACGCCGTCGACAGACCCACCAGGATCCGGTGACCCCGGCCCGCCGCCCGGTCCACCGGACCGCCGCTTCCCGCCGCCACCGTCAGCTCGAACTGAGCACGAACACGAGGGGGCCGATCGTCACGAACACGCCGACGATCACCGCGATCAGCAGGCTCAGCAGATCCTCGGTCTGACGCAGGATGCGGACCACCGCGACCAGCCCGGCGATCACCAGCACGGCCAGTACCAGCGCCACCCACGGCAGCGATTCCCACAGCTTCTCGAAGCCCTTGAACAGCAGCGCGCCCGCGACGATCGCGACGACGGCCTGCCCAACGAGCACTGCCCACTGGCGGAGCGCGCCGCCGCGGGTGGTGCTCGCCTGCTCCGCAGGGCCGTCGTCCTCGTCGTCAACCGCGGGGGCAGGGCCGGTGTCGTCGCGTCCTGCCGCCTTCGCGGCGGGCGCCACCGTCACATCGGTGGCCTCCGCGGCCCCCGGCGTGTCCGTGACCCGCGGGAACTCGCCCGTGGTGTGCACCAGTGCCCGCGCCTCGTCGAGCGACTCGGTGCGGGCACTGCGGGCCTGACGCAGCAGGTCCGCCTCGAGGCTCGAGCCGGACAGCAGCGCGGGCTCGCGGACGGTGGGCGTCCCCGTGTAGGGCTTGGCCTTCGACCCGCCCGACGCGTCGGGCGCCTCCGCCTCCGGCTCCGGCCGGAACCGGCGCCCCGTGCTCGCCGCGGGCACCACCGTGGTCTTCTCGGCCGGCGACTCGGAGCCGAGGCCCGCCGACGGCACCGAACCGCTGGCGACCGAGCCGCCCGCGGCTGACGCAACCGAGCCGCCCGCGGCTGGCGTCACGGCGTCGACGACGGTCGTCTTCTCGACCGCCGACGCGGGCGCCGGGGTTGCGGTGCTGGCAGCGGCCGGTGCTGGCGCGGGGATCGGCCCCGACACCGTCGGGGGCACCGTCCCGGCCGGGGCCGCGGTCGACAATGCGCTGTCCTGCGCGGACCGGTCGGCCGCGGCCTTGCGGTCCGCGTCCGCCTTCGCGAGCACCGCCCGCCGCAGCGCCGGGATCGCCTGGGTGTGATCGACCTCGGCGGGGACGCCGGGCGCGACGGGCAGCGACGGCGGCGTTGCCTCCGGCGTCGTGCTGACCGACGGGATCGGGTCCGGGGCCTCCGGGCGCGGGGCCGGGGCGGCAGGGACCGCACCGGCACCGGAGGCGCCTGCGATGTCGTCGTCCGGGTCGGGTGCGGCGCGCCGGTTGCGGGGCCGGACATCCGCGTCCGATACCACCGGCAGTTCACCGGTCAGTTCGGCAACACTGATCCCGCCTGCTGCGCCGCGGCGCCGCCGCCCGCCCCGGGACTCGACCTGCTGACCGTTGCGGGCGAGCAGCTCCGCGACGGAGATCTGCCCGGTGTCCTCGGGCTTGCCACTCATCGCGCCACCACCAGTTCGCCGCCCATGTCCGTGTCCAGTTTGCGCAGGATCAGACCCTCCCGCAGCGCCCACGGACAGATCTCCAGCTCGTCCACCGACAGTGCCCGCATGCTCGCCTCCGCAATCAGTGCGCCTGCCACGATCTGTTGTGACCGGTCCGCGCTCACACCCTCCAGCTCCGCGCGGTCCGACGTCGTCATCCGCGAGATGAACGCGATCAGCTGGCGCAGCCCGCTCGCGGTCAGTGTCCTCCGGACCCGGGGGCCCGCGGCGGAGGGCGCGGCCCCGGTGAGTCGCGCCAGCGACCGGAACGTCTTGGACGTGCCGACCACGCGGTCGGGGGAGCCCGCGGCGCGCAGCGCCTTGGCCGGCTCAACCAGTTCCGCGTCGAGCCAGTCCCGCAGCACCGCGACCCGACGCTTACCCGGCGGGTCGGACTGCAGCCAGTCCCTGGTCAGTCGCCCCGCGCCGAGCTGCAGCGAGAACGCGACGTCCGGGTCCTCGTCCCCGCCCGCGGTCATCTCGAGGGACCCGCCGCCGATGTCGAAGTTCAGGATGCGGCCCGCGCTCCAGCCGTACCAGCGGCGCACCGCGAGGAAGGTCAGCCGGGCCTCGTCGACCCCGGACAGCACCTCCAGGTTCACCCCGGTCTCGGCCCGCACCCTGGCGAGCACCGCCTCGGAGTTGTTGGCGTCCCGGACCGCGGACGTCGCGAACGCCATCAACTCGCCGCACCCGGACGTGGCCGCGATCGACGCGAAGTCGCCGACGGCCGCGACCAGCCGTTCGGCGCCGCCGACGGTGATGTCGCCCGCCGCGTCGGTGTTCTCCGCGAGCCGCAGCGTCGCCTTGGTCGAACTCATCGGGGTGGGATGCGCACCCCTGTGCGCATCGACCACCAGAAGGTGGACGGTGTTGCTTCCGACGTCGAGTACCCCTAACCGCACGTGACCACGGTACTGGGTCTACCGTCTGGCACTGTGACAGCAGGCGCCGCCCCGAACACCGCGAAGATGACGCCCACTCCGGAGGTGGACCTCGACTTCCCCCGCGAGTGGATCGAGTTCGTCGACCCGGCGAATCCCGACCACCTCATCGCCGCCGACCTGACCTGGCTTCTTTCCCGGTGGACCTGCGTGTTCGGCACCCCGGCCTGCCAGGGGATCATCGAGGGCAGGCCCGACGACGGCTGCTGTTCGCACGGCGCCTTCCTCTCCGACGAGGAGGACCGCGAGAAGCTGGACCGCTGCGTGAGCATGCTCACGCCAGCCGACTGGCAGTTCATGGAGAAGGGCCTCGGCAAGAAGGGCTACGTCGAGGAGGACGACCTCGACGACGAACCGGCACTGCGGACCCGCAGGCACAAGGGTGCGTGCATCTTCCTGAACCGCCCCGGCTTCGAGGGCGGTCTCGGGTGCGCGTTCCACATCATGGCGGTGCGCGAGGGCATCGAGCCGCTCGAGGTGAAGCCGGACGTGTGCTGGCAGTTGCCGATTCGGCGCACGCAGGAGTGGGTGGCCCGGCCGGACGGCGAGCAGATCCTGCGGACCACGCTCACCGAGTACGACCGGCGCGGCTGGGGTGAGGGCGGCGCGGACCTGCACTGGTACTGCTCGGGGTCGCCGGACGCGCACGTCGGCACCCGGCCGGTGTGGCAGTCGTACGGCCCGGAGCTGACCGAGCTTCTCGGGGCCCCGGCGTACGCGGAGTTGGTGCGGCACTGCAGGCGACGGGCCGGGTTGGGCCTGATCGCGGTGCACCCCGCGACGTCCGCGGCCCGCGACGCAAGGGCGGCAGCGCGGCCCGCCGAGGCCTGACGACACAGCCCTGCCCGCCGAGGCCTGACGGCTACGCCTCGTCGACGCCGAGCGCGCGGGCCAGCGTCGGCCACGACCGGCGCAGCGTGTCCTGCCAGTACCCCCACGAGTGGGTTCCGGTCGGCTGCAGGTCGGTGTCGACGGGAATGCCGAGCTCACCGAGGCGCGCCACCAGCCGGTGGGTGCAGTAGTTGGCGGCGGCCTCAATCGCCCCGCCGACGACGATCTGGTCCGGCAGCGGCGGCGACAGCGCGGGCCGCGGCGCCTCGGGACGTTCGAACTCGCCGGGCAGCCCGGTGCCGCTGGAGACGAACAGCTCGAGCCCGCGGAGCTTGTCGGCGTTGACGTACGGATCGTGCCGGACCCATTCCGGGTCGCCGGGCGGACCCCACATGTTCCGGGTGTCGCCCCGGCCTGCGACCTCGACGACGGCCCGCACCATCGCCTGCCCGATCGGGTCGCTGGTCATCGCGCAGCCGCTGTACGAGGCGACCCCGCGGTACAGGCCGGGGGCTTGGATGGCGAGGTCGAGGACCGAGCTCGCGGACATCGACAGACCGCCGATCGCGTTGACCCCGTTGGCGCCGAGCGCCGCGTCGAGGACCGGCGGCGCCTCCTCGGTGAGGAACGTCTGCCACTGGTTGCGGCCGAGCTTCGGGTCGTCGCGTCGCCAGTCGGTGTAGTAGCTGATGTAGCCGCCAACCGGGATCGCCACGTTCACGTTCTTGTCCGCGAAGAAGTCCTCGATGTCGGTCTGCCCGATCCAGTTCGCCCCGTCCTCGCCGCCCCCGGCCCCGTTGAGCAGGTACAGCGTCGGCCGGGGGGCGCTGGTGTCGGCCGGGCGCAGCACCTGGAACTCCACCACCTCGTCCATCGACGGCGCGTACACGAAGACGTTCCACCGCGTGTCGTCGATCTTCTCGATGCGGTCGAGCCGGCCAGCCTGCGTGGACTCCCCCGCCGCCTCGGTGGCGGCGGCGGGGGCGGGGGCGGCACCCGCGGCGGCTACGCCGAGCGGGGTCAGCGCCACCGCAGCGACCAGGGCGGGCAGGATCGTCCAACTGGACCGCATACGTCAGTGTCCGTTTCTCGTCGAGGCTCCGGGCCCACCGTCGGCGACGGCGAGGTGCGCCCGCGTCACCGGGCCGATCGTGTCGAGGGACGCGGGCACGGTCATGTGCCAGTGCGTGCTCTCGACCTGATGGTTCTCGATGCCTCCGCTGACGAACGGACGCCACGTCCGGGCACCTCGTGATCCCGTGGAATCATCCAGTGCCGCGGTGAAGTACAGCAGATCGCCCGCGAACACTCCCGGCCGATGACGCTCCATGAGGTCGGAATTGTGTTGGGCGCTCGCGATCATCCGCTGAACGTGCTCGGCAGTCAAGACCGAGAGCGGTCCACCGATTGCGGGCAGCAGCGTCGACGCCGCCTCGGTGAGGGCCTCCGCGGACAGGGTGTCCAGGCCCGCGGGAAGCTGCCCGTCGAATCCGAGTCCCGCCAACAGATCTGCGGCACCGACCGGCGCGGCCGGTTCGGTCCGCTCGATCCGCTCGGCGATGCTGTCGAGCATGGTCAGCGACTCCACCCGCTCCCCGACCTGCTGCAACTGCACCGCCATCGCGTGTGCGAGGACCCCGCCGAGCGACCACCCCAGCAGGTGGTACGGGCCCGACGGTTGGATCCGCCGGATCTCGGCGACGTACCGCGCGGCGAGCTCGTCGAGCGAGGCTGGCGCGTCGCCGTCCGCCACGATCGCCGGGGACTGAATCCCGTAGACCGGCCGCGAGGCGTCGAGGTGCTGCGCGAGACCGGTGTAGCACCAGGACAATCCGACGATCGGATGGATGCAGAACAGCGGGCTATCGGTGCCAGCGGTGCGGATCGGGTAGAGCACCTGCAGCGCGGACTCCGCATCGCCGTGACCGGCCGCCATGCGCGCCGCGATGGACGCCGGGGTGGGGTCCGTCATGAGCAGCTGCAGCGACACCTCCGCTCCCGTCAGCTCCCTGAGCCGGGTCACGACGCGCACCGCCACCATCGAGTTGCCGCCGAGTTCGAAGAAGTTGTCGTCGGCACCGACCCGCTGCACACCGAGCAGTTCCTCGAACACCGATGCCACCGCGCGTTCCCCGTCCGTCCCCGGCCTGCGGTATTCGGTCGGTGTGAAGACCGGGTCCGGCAACGCCTTCCGATCGAGTTTGCCGGTGACGCCAAGCGGCAGCGCGTCGAGGGGGACGATCACCGCAGGCACCATGTAGCTGGGCAGCTCCCGACCGAGTGCGGAGCGCACTCCGGAGGGATCGAGGTCGGTCCCCGGGTTCGGTACCACGTAGGCGACCAGACGACCGCCGAGCGTCGGGTCGTCGACCGCGGCGACGGCCGCCGCGTCGACACCGGGGCACCGGCGCAGCGCCGCCTCGATTTCGCCGAGCTCGATGCGGAAGCCACGTACCTTCACCTGGAAGTCGGACCGGCCCAGGTACTCGATGCGACCGTCGGCACGCCACGCGGCGACGTCGCCGGTCCGATACATCCGTTCGCCGGCATCGCCGAAGGGGTTCGCGACGAACCGGTCCGCGGTCAGACCGACCCGACCGTGGTAGCCGCGGGCGAGCTGCGTACCGGCCAGGTACAGCTCGCCACGGACACCGACGGGGACGGGCCGCAGCCGCTCGTCGAGGACGTAGGTCCGGGTGTTCCACTCCGGCACGCCGATCGGGATGGTGACGCCGTCCTCGTCGCTCGTCCGGTGCGCGGTGACGCTGACCGCGGCCTCGGTTGGCCCGTACAGGTTGACCAGCTCGGCTCGGTTGCCTGCCCGGAACTCGCGTGCGGTCTCCGCGGGGAGGGCCTCGCCGATCGCCAGCACCCGCCGCAGCGACGACGGCAGCGTGCCGCCCGCCGCTGCGAGCAACATCGACAGCATCGACGGCACGGTGTGCAGGGTGGTGACGCCCTCCTCCTCGATCAGCTCGAGCAGGTGGTCCGGGTCGCGGTGCCCGTCCGCGGCCGCGACGACGAGGCATCCACCCGAGGTGAGTGCGGACCAGAATTCCCACACCGACAGGTCGAAGGTCGCGGCGGTCTTGAGCAAGGCCGAGTCGGTCGAATTGAGTCCGAATTCTGCTTGCTTCCAGAGCAACTGGTTGACGATCGCGGCGTGCCCGACGGCGACGCCCTTCGGAGTTCCGGTCGACCCGGACGTGAAGATCACGTAGGCGGTGTTGGCACCGCGCAGCGGCGCCCGACGTTCCGCCGCCTCGATCGGCGTGTCCGGGTATCCCGACAGGTCGAGGTCGTCGATGTCGAGCACGGGTGCGACGCCACGCACGGCGACCCGATCGACCGAGGTGGTGAGCACGCACACCGGTGCCGCGGTGGCGAGGATGTGCCCGATCCGGTCGGCGGGATGATCGGGGTCGATCGGCACGTAGGCGCCGCCCGCCTTCGCCGTCGCGTACATGCCGACCACCAGGTCGATCGAGCGGCGCATCGCAAGGGCAACCGACGACTCCGGACCGACACCCAGCGAGATCAGGTGCCGCGCAAGCCGGTTCACACGAGCGTCGAACTCGACGTAGGTGAGCCGGTGGTCCTCGAACACCAGTGCCGGGTGGTCGGGTGTGCGAGCGACCTGCTCGTCGAACAGATCCACCAGGGTGCGATCCGCGGGGAGCGGGCGGCCGGTGTCGTTCCAGTCCACGAGCATCAGGTCACGTTCGCTGCCGTCCAACAGGTCGATGTCACCGACGGTCGTCGACGGGTCGGCGGCGACGGCCGCGACGAGCCGACCGAACCGGTCGGCGAGGGTGCGCACGGTGGCCTCGTCGAACAGCGCCGCGGAATAGGTGAACGCCGCCGACATGCCGAGCGGCTCACCGGACGTGCCGTACCGGTCGGTGACAACGAGGTGCAGATCGAACTGTGTGAGGTTGGAGGTGTAGTCCACTCCGCTGACGGTGAGGCCGGGAAGCTCCAGGCTCGCCGCCTCCTGGTTCTGGAAGGAGAACCCGATCTGGAACAGCGGGTGCCGGGCGGTCGACCGCACCGGATTGACGACCTCCACCAGTCGCTCGAACGGCACGTCCGCGTTGCCCATCGCCGCCAGGTCCGCCTCCCGGACCCGAGCGAGAACTTCGTCGAACGCCCACCCCGGACGGATCGCGGACCGAAACACCAAGGTGTTCACGAACATGCCGACCATCCCGTCGAGGGCGTGCCCGCCGCGCCCCGCGATCGGGGTGCCCACCGCAATGTCGTCGGTGCCGGACATTCGCGCAAGGAAGGTCGCGAACGCGGCGTGCACCACCATGAACAGTGAGGCACTCGCGCTGGCGGCCAGGTCGGCCAGCAGCCGGTGGGTGTCGGCGTCGATGTCGAAGCCGACCTTCCCACCAGCGGTCGACGCGACCGCGGGCCGCGGCCGATCCGAGGGTAGTTCGAGCAGGTCGGGCTGTCCGGCCAGTGCCTGGCGCCAGAAGGAGATCTGCCGGGACACCGCCGAGTCGGGGTCGTCCTCGGACCCGAGCACCTCCCGCTGCCACAGCGCGAAGTCGGCGTACTGCACGGGCAGCGGCTCCCACCCGGGAGCGGCTCCACGCCGCCGTGACTCGTAGGCGACGACGACGTCACGGGCGAGCGGTCCGACGGAGAAGCCGTCGCTGCTGATGTGGTGGATCGCCAGCACCAGCACGAAGGCGTCCGGCGCGGTGCGGAGCAGCCGGCCGCGGACCGGTACCGCGGTGGTCACGTCGAAGCCCCGACCGAGCACGTCGAATATCCGCGCGGTCAGCTCGGCCTCGGTCACCTCCACCGGTGTGAGGTCGAGACCGACCTCGGTCGCGGGCACGATCACCTGGACGGGGCCGTCCCCGTCCTCCGGGTACACCGTCCGCAGCGACTCGTGCCGGTCGAGTACGTCGTCGACCGCGGCCCGCAGCGCCGCGACATCGAGGTCGCCGTCGAGCCGGATGGCGACCGGGATGTTGTAGGCGGCCGACTCCGGGTCGAAGCGGTTGAGGAACCACATCCGGGACTGCGCCAGCGAGAGCGGGATCCGCGCCGGACGCGGCCGCGCGACGAGCGCGGGGAGCGCCGATCCGGTCGAGTTCTCGACGCGCAGCGCGAGCGCGGCGACGGTGGCCGCCTCGAACACGTCCCGAACCCCGATTCCCGCACCGGCCGCCTCGTTGACCCGGGCGACGAGACGCGTTGCGGTCAGCGAGTTGCCGCCGACGGCGAAGAAGTCGTCGTCGGCGCCGACCCGCTCCAGCCCGAGCAGTTCGGCGTAGACGGCCGCGACGAGCAGCTCGGTGGCGCCGACCGGTTCGCGGTAGTCCGCCGCGCCGGACCCGAACTCCGGTGCGGGCAGTGCCCGGCGGTCCATCTTCCCGGCGGGTGTGGTCGGGATCGTGTCCAGCACCACGACCGCCGACGGCACCAGTGCCCGCGGCAGGTGCCGCGCCGCCTCGGCCAGCACGGCGGCGGCCTCGGCCACCGCGTCGGCGACCGGGACCACGTACCCGACCAGCTGGTCACCGAGCGTGGGGTGCCTGTGCACGGTGGCCGCGGCGACCGCGACCGCCGGGTGCCGGGTCAGCGCGGCCTCGACCTCACCGAGTTCGACCCGCAGCCCGCGCACCTTCACCTGCGCGTCGGCCCGGCCGACGTAGTCCAGCAGGCCGTCCGCTCCGAGCCGCACCAGGTCGCCGGTGCGGTACATGCGGGAACCGTTGTCGCGGTAGGGGTTCGCGACGAACCGTTCCGCGGTCAGCGCGCCGCGTCGGTGATATCCCCTGGCCAGCGCCGCGCCCGACAGGTACAGCTCACCCGTCACCCCGACCGGCACCGGCCGCAGCCGGGTGTCGAGGACCATCACCTCGGCGCCCTGGATCGGCGAGCCGATCGGGATACGCCGCGGCGAGCCGCTCGGAACGTTCTGCTTCGGACGGGTGGCCGGGTGCAGGTCGTCGCCGATCGTGATGACGATTGTCGTCTCGGTCGGCCCGTAGCTGTTGAAGAAGCGGCGACGCACCCCTGCTCCGTCGCCGACGAACTGTTCGACCAGCATCGGCGGGCACACGTCACCACCGACGATGACCGTCGCCAACTCGGGAAGCCGGTCCGCGTCGACGGTGCCGAGCGCGGCTGGCGCGGTGAGGATGTGGGTGACGCGTTCGCGTGCCAGCAGGTCCGTGAGTTCCGCGCCGCCTATCACGTCGGGCGGCGCGACCACCATCGCGGCGCCCGCGCTGAAGGCGTGGATCATCTCGAAAATGGACGCGTCGAAGCTCGCCGACGACAACCGCAGCACCCGGGAGGCCGCGGTGGCGCCGAGCTCGGGGCGGGCCGTGGCGGTGAAGGCGGCCAGCCCGGTGTGGGTGACGACGACGCCCTTCGGCACGCCCGTCGATCCGGATGTGTAGATCACGTACGCCGCGTGGTCGGGACGCAACGCTGTCGTGCGCTCGGCGTCGGTCACCGGCTTTGCCGTGAACGGATCGGCGTGGCCGGGGGTCACCCAGTCGACTCCTGCGGGCAGTGCCGCCGTCCCGACCTCATCGGTGATACCCAGCCGCACACCGGAATCGGTGATCATGTGCGCGATTCGTTCGGCCGGGTAGGCGGGGTCGACGGGCACGTACGCGGCGCCGGTCTTGGCGACCGCCCACAGGGCGATGATCGACTCCACCGACCGCGGCAGGGCAACGGCGACCGCCTGTTCGGGCCCGGCTCCGCGGTCGATCAGCGCCCGCGCCAACCGATTCGACCGAGCGTCGAGGTCCGGGTACGACAGTTCGGCGTACGACGAGCCACCGCCGTCGTACACCACCGCGACGTCTCCGACACCGACACCGGCCGTCAGCAGGTCGGGCAGCAGCGCGGTGGCTGGCGCATCGGCTCCCGCGCGCACCGGCAGCGTCACCCGCTCGTCGGCGTCGAGGATCTCGATGTCCCCGACCGCGGCGTGCGGCGTCGTCAACGCGGAGTCGAGGATCCGAACGAAGCGGGCCGCGAGGGTTTCGATGGTGACGCGGTCGAACAGGTCGGTCGCGTAGGTGATGGCGGCGGGGAGCGCACCGTCGGCGTCCGCGCTCTCCGACACCGTGACCGCCAGGTCGAACTTCGCTGTCACGACATCGGATTCGAGCGGAGTGAGGGTCAGGCCCGGCAGTTCGAACGGCGTCGATCCGAAGTGCTCGAACGAGAGCATCACCTGGAACAGCGGGGTGAACGCGCTCGAGCGGACCGGTGCCAGGATCTCCACGAGCCGCTCGAACGGCAGGTCGGCGTTGGAGAAGGCCGCGAGGTCGGCGTCCCGCACCTCGGTCAGCACGTCCCGGAACGAGCGGCCCGGAGCGATGTCGGTCCGCAGCACGAGGGTGCCGACGAACATGCCGACGAGGTCGTCGAGGGCCCGCTCGCCGCGGCCCGCGATGGGGGTGCCGACCGCAATGTCGGTGCCGCCCGTCATTCGGCTCAGCAGCACCGCGAGGGCGGCGTGCACGACCATGAAGACCGTCACCCCGCGCTCGGCGGCGTGGTCCCGCAGCCGGGTCGCGAGGTCGGCACCGATGGTGAAGTGGACGCGGTCGCCGTGCCCGGTCCGGGTGTCCGGGCGCGGGCGGTCCGTCGGCAGGTCGATCACCTCGGGCAGCCCGGCCAGCACCCGTCGCCAGTGGGCAATCTGCCGGGACACCGTCGAGTCGGGGTCGTCCTCGGACCCGAGCACGTCCCGCTGCCACAGCGTGAAGTCGGCGTACTGCACGGGCAGCGGCGCAACGGCCGGGGCCGTGCCGTTCCGGCGGGCCTCGTAGGCGACGACGACGTCCCTGGCGAGCGGGCCCGCCGAGAATCCGTCGGTGGCGATGTGGTGCACCGACAGCAGCAGCACGTGGTCGTCGGCGGCGACGCGGAGCAGGCGCCCGCGGATCGGGACGTCGGCCGCGACGTCGAAGCCCGCGCCGAGGACGGCGACCACCGCCGCGGCCACGTCGGACTCCGCGACGTCCACCGGGTCGAGGTCGAGGCGCACCCGGTCGGCGGGCAACACCACCTGGTGCGGGCCGTCCGCGGCGTCGGGGTACACCGTGCGCAGCGACTCGTGCCGGGCCAGCACGTCGCGCACCGCCGCCTGGAGCGCGCCGGTGTCCAGCCCACCGGTCAGCCGGACCGCGAACGGGATGTTGTACGCGGCGGAGGTGGTGTCGAATCGGTTGAGGAACCACATTCGGGATTGCGCTGCCGACAACGGGATCCGGTCCGGGCGTGGCCCGGCGACGAGCGCAGGCCGGGACGGGGCGGCCGCCGCGGCCGCGGCGCGGGTGGCGAGGCCCGCGACGGTGGGTGCCTCGAACAGGTCGCGGACGCCAAGGGTGATGCCGAGGTCGGCGTTGATCCGGGCGACGACGCGGGTGGCGGACAGCGAGTTGCCGCCGATCGCGAAGAAGTCGTCGTCGGCGCCGACCCGGTCGGCGCCGAGCACCTCGGTGTAGGCGGCGGCCACCGCATGCTCGGACCCGGTGGACGGTTCTCGGTATTCGGCCGCACCGGAGCCGAACTCGGGTGCGGGCAGCGAACGCCGGTCGACCTTTCCTGCCGGTGTCATCGGGATCGACTCGAGCACGATCACCGCCGCGGGCACGAGTGCCCGGGGCAGGTGTCGTGCCGTGTCCGCCAGCACCTCCGCGACATCGACGTCTGCGCCGTCGACCGGGACCACGTATCCGACCAGTTGGTCACCGCGCGCGCCGTCCCGGTGCACGGTCGCCGCGGCGACCGCCACCCGCTCGTGCCGGGCAAGGGCGGCCTCGATCTCGCCGAGTTCGACCCGCAGTCCGCGCACCTTCACCTGCGCGTCGGCCCGTCCGATGTAGTCCAGCAGGCCGTCCCCGCCGAGCCGCACCAGGTCACCGGTGCGGTACATGCGGGAACCGTTGTCGCGGTGGGGGTTCGCAACGAACCGGTCGGCCGTCAGCGCGCTGCGGCGATGGTAGCCGCGAGCCAGCGCCGGACCCGACAGGTACAGCTCACCGACGACCCCCACCGGAACCGGGTGCAGTCGGGTGTCGAGGACCATCACCTCGACGCCCTGGATCGGCGGACCGATCGTGATCCGGTCACCCACCGCGAGCGGCTGGGTCAGCGTGACGATGATCGTGGTCTCGGTCGGCCCGTACCCGTTGAGGAACCGACGACCCGGAGCGAACTGTTCCACCAGCGCCGGCGGGCACACGTCGCCGCCGACGCCGACCATCTCCAGGTCAGGAAGCCGGGCCGGGTCGACCGTGCTCAGGGCCGCGGGGGCGGTCAGCACGTGCGTGACCCGCTCCCGTGCCATCAGCTCGGTCAGTTCCTCGCCGCCGAGCACGGACGGCGGCGCGACCACCATGGTGGCGCCCGCATTGAACGCCTGCAGCATCTCGCTGAGTGATGCATCGAAGCTCGCCGACGACAACCGCAGCACCCGGGACGAGGCCGTCACCGCGATCTCCGGGCGAGCCTGCGCGGTGAACGAGGACAGGCCGGTGTGGGTGACCACGACACCCTTCGGCATGCCGGTCGAGCCGGACGTGTAGATCATGTAGGCCGCATGCTCGGGCAGCACCGGACCGCGGCGGTCCGCATCGGTCACCGCCGCGGCGGAGACGCCGTCGACGCGGGCCGCATCGAGGGTCAGCCACTGCACCCCGGCGGGCATCGCGGCGCGTCCGGCGGCGTCGGTGAGGCCGAGCGTCACCCCCGAATCGGCGATCATGTGCGCGATCCGGTCCTCCGGGTAGGCCGGGTCGACGGGCACGTACACCGCACCCGACTTCGCCACCGCCCACAGCGCCACGATCGACTCCATCGACCGCGGCAGCGCGACCGCCACCGGACGTTCCGGGCCTGCGCCGTGACCGATCAGCACCCGCGCCAACCGGTTCGACCACGCATCCAGTTCCGGGTAGGACAGCTCGGAGAACGACGCACCCCCGCCGTCGAACACCACCGCGACGTCCCCGGCCGCGATGCCTGCGGTGAGCAGGTCCGGCAGCAGCATCGTCGGCAGGGCAGGAGCGGGCAGCGACACCGCGGCACGCTCGTCGGCGCCGAGCATCTCGAGGTCGCCGACGGCGAGGCCCGGATCCGCGGCGACGGCCCGCAGCAGCCGCGCGAAGCGGTCGGCGAAGGCGCGGATCGTGTCCTCGTCGAACAGTGCCGTCGAGTAGGTGAACACGGCACCGAGCCCGAGCGGGGCGCCGGACTCGTCGGTGCGGTCCCGGATCGTCAGCTGGAGGTCGACGGGCGACAGCGCGATGCCCGGGTCGACCGGCTCGATCCGCAGGCCGGGCAGCTCAAGGCTGCCGGGACGATGGTTCTGCAGCGCGAATCCGGCCTGGAACAGCGGATGCCGCGCGGTCGAGCGGATCGGGTCGAGCGCCTCGACGATCCTCTCGAACGGTACGTCCGCATTGGCGAACGCGGCTAGGTCCCGATCGCGAACCTCGGCGAGCAGGTCGGTGAACGAGCCGTCCGCGCGAACCTCGGTGCGCAGCACCAGGGTTCCGACGAACATGCCGATCACGTCGTCGAGGTCGGCGTGGCCGCGCCCCGCGACGGGGGTGCCGACGGACACGTCGTCGGTGGTCGCCGTTCGGGAGAGGAATACCGCGAACGCCGCGTGCAGGACCATGAAGAGGGTGGCCCGGTGCCGGGACGCGAGGTCGGTGAGGGCGCGGTGTTCCGATGCCCCGAGGTGGAACTCGACGGTGGCCGCGGCCTGCGTCATCGTCGCGGGTCGGGGCCGGTCGGTGGGCAGTTCGAGCTGGTCGGGTTGCGCGGCGAGGGTGTCGCGCCAGTAGGCGATCTGCCGCGCCATGGTCGACTCGGGATCGTCCTCCGATCCGAGGGCGGCGCGCTGCCAGAGCGCGAAGTCGGCGTACTGCACCGGCAGCGGCTCCCAGCCGGGTTCCTGCCTCGAGGTGCGGGCCGTGTACGCGAGCATCAGGTCGCGGATCATCGGCCGGGTGGAGAACCCGTCGCCGCTGATGTGGTGCAGCGCGAGCGCAAGAACGTGCACCGGCTCCCGGTCGTCGGTGGGCGTGAGCCGGAAGACGGTGCCGCGCACCGGGATCTCCGCGGTGACGTCGAATCCTTCGGTGAGCACCCGAGCCAGGTCGGCGAGGAGCGTCTCCTCGGTGGTCGGCACCGGGTCGAGGACCAGTGCCACCCGCTCGACCGGGAGCACCACCTGGATCGGTCCGTCCTCGGTGTCCGGGTAGACGGTGCGCAGGGCCTCGTGTCGCGCGAGCACGTCCCGCACCGCGGCCTGCAGCGCGTCGACGTCGAGGGTGCCGGTCAGGCGCAGCGCGTACGGAATGTTCTGTGCGGCCGAGGTGACGTCGATCCGGTTGAGGAACCAGATCCGGGATTGGGCCAGAGACAGCGGAATCCGGTCGGGTCGCGGACCCGCCACCAGCGGCGGCCCGGCGGCGCGGTCCGACGCGTCGGCGCGGGCGGCCAGTGCCGCGACCCCGGGGGCCTCGAACACGTCCCGGATCCGGATGGTCGTGCCGAGCGCGGTGTTCACCCGGGCCACCAGCTGGGTGGCCACCAGCGAATTCCCGCCGAGCACGAAGAAGTCGTCGCTCGCGCCGACCCGATCCACGCCGAGCAGGTCGGCGACGATGCCTGCGACGGCGACCTCGGCGGGCGTCGACGGGGCCAGGTAGTCGGCGACCGCGAGCACCGGCTCGGGCAGCGCCCGGCGGTCCAGCTTGCCGGTGGGGCCGAGCGGCAGGGCGTCCAGCACGGTCAGCGAGGACGGCACCATGTACGACGCGAGGGACGCGGCGACGGCGGATCGCAGCCGCTCGGTGTCGATCGGGGTGTCGGGGGTCGGGACGAGGTAGCCGATGAGCCGCTCCCCGACCGCCGTCGAGGCGACGACCACGACGGCCTGACCGACCGACGGGTCGGCGAGCAGCGCGGCCTCGACCTCACCGAGCTCGATCCGCTGTCCGCGCAGCTTCACCTGGAAGTCGGTGCGCCCCACATACTCCAGTTCGCCGTCCCGGTTCCACCGCACCAGGTCGCCGGTGCGGTACATCCGTTCGCCCGCCTCATCGAACGGGTTCGCGACGAACCGGTCCGCGGTCAGGTCCGCCCGGCCCAGGTAGCCGCGGGCCAGCTGGATGCCCGTGAGGTACAGCTCACCCGCGACACCCACCGACACCGGCCGCAGCCGGGCATCGAGCACCCGGACACCGGTATTCCACAGCGGTGCACCGATCGGCACCACCGACGTGTCCGCGTCGTCGACGCGGTGGTACGTCACGTCGACCGCGGCCTCCGCCGGGCCGTACAGGTTGTGCAGCACCGCCCCCGGCAGCGCGCGACGCACCCGCGCCGCGACCTCGGCGGGCAGCGCCTCCCCGCCGGAGAAGATCCGCCGCAGGCCGGTGCAGTCGGCAAGGCCCGCGGTCGGCGCGGCGACGAAGAGCGCCAGCATCGACGGAACGAAGTGCACGGTGGTGACGTTCTCGGCGACGATGAGGTCGACGAGCCGGGCGGGGTCGCGGTGCGCGTCGGGTTCGGCGACCACGACGCGGGCGCCGGACAGCAGCGGCCAGAAGCATTCCCACACCGACACGTCGAATGTCACCGGCGTCTTCTGCAGGACGACGTCGGTGCCGTCGAGTCCGTATTCGCCCTGACGCCACAGCATCTGGTTCACGATCGCCCGATGCGTCACGACGACGCCCTTCGGCCTGCCGGTCGACCCGGACGTGTACACGACATAGGCCGGGTGGTCGGGATGCAGCGGCGCGAGACGATCCGCGTCGGTGACCGGGCCCGCCGGGACGGCGTCGAGGTCGAGGCCGTCGATCGGGAGGGCCGCGACCGCACCGGTCGGGACGTCCACCGGACCCGCGGTCAACACGCACAGCGGCGACACGTCCGCGACGACGAGCGCGTTGCGGTCGGCCGGCTGGTCGGGGTCGACGGCGACATAGGCCGCACCGGCCCGCACCACCGCGTGCACCGCGACGAGGAAGTCGACCGAGCGGCGGATCGCGACCGCGACGACCGTGTCCGGGCCAGCGCCCGCCGCGATCAGCAGCCGCGCCAGCCGGTTGACCCGCGCGTCGAAGTCTGCGTACGACAGGCACCCGTCGGCCGCGGTCACCGCGCGCGCGTCCGGCGTCCGATCCGCCTGCGCGGACACGAGATCCGACAGGGTCCGGTCCGGAACCGGCACCGTGGTCGCGTTCCACAGCTCGGTGGACGCGATCTCGTCGGGGGCACGCAGCTCGACCTCGCCGACCGCGCGGTGCGGGGCGTCGAGGCAGGCGGCGAGCACCCGGACGAACCGATCGGCGAGCGTCGCCACGCTCGCGCGGTCGAACAGGTCGGTGGCAAACACCATGGTGCCGGACAGCGCGCCCGCGGCGTCGGCGCGCTCGGACACCGTCACCGACAGGTCGAACTTCGCGGTGGCGACCTCCGTGTCGAGGGGGGTCAGCGTGAGGCCGGGCAGGTCGACCGGTGCCGCATCGAAGTTCTCGAACGAGAGCAGCACCTGGAACAGCGGCGTGTACGCGCTCGATCGGGTCGGGGCAAGCACCTCCACCAGCCGCTCGAACGGCAGGTCGGCGTTGGACAGCGCGGCAAGATCACCGTCCCGCACGCCGCCGAGCACCTCCTCGAAGGATGCGGCCGGGTCAATTCGGGTGCGGAGCACGAGGGTGTTGACGAACATGCCGACCAGATCGTCGAGGGCACGCTCACCACGGCCGGCGACCGGGGTGCCGACCGCGACGTCGGCGGCGCCGGACAGCCTGCTCAGCAGGACCGCGAGCGCCGCGTGCACAACCATGAACACCGTGGTGCCGTGGTCGGCCGCGTACCCGCGGAGGCGCTCCACGACGGCGGCCTCAATCGTGAAGCCGATCCGGTCACCGCGCCCCGACCGGACCGCCGGACGCGGCCGGTCCGTCGGGAGTTCGAGCAGGTCGGGAAGTCCGCCGAGGGTGGTGCGCCAGAACTCGATCTGCCGCGCCGCCACCGACCGCGGGTCGTCCTCCGACCCGAGGACGGTCCGCTGCCACAGCGCGAAGTCCGGGTACTGCACCGCAAGCGGTGCCCACCCCGGTGCGGCACCGTTGCGCCGCGCCCCGTAGGCGATGACGACGTCGCGGGCCAGCGGACCGACCGAGAAGCCGTCGGCCGCGATGTGGTGCACCCCGATCAGCAGCACGTGCTCCCGGTCACCGACCCTCAGCAGCCTGCCGCGCATCGGAATGCCCGCGGTGACGTCGAATCCGCTGCCGAGCACGGCAACCGCCTCCGCGGACACGTCGTCCGGGCGGACCGAGACGGCGGTCAGGTCGAGGTCGACCTCGTCGGCGGGCAGCACCACCTGGTGCGGCCCCTCGCCGGTGTCGGGGAACACGGTGCGCAGCGACTCGTGCCGCTGCAGCACGTCCCGCACCGCCGCCTGCAGGGCGGGGACGTCCAGTTCGCCGGTCAGCCGCAGCGCGAGCGGGATGGTGTAGGCGGCCGAGCCGGGGTCGAACCGGTTGAGGAACCACATCCGGGTCTGGGCCGGGGACAGCGGGATCCGCGCGGGCCGGGCGCCAGCGACCAGTGCGGGCCGGGCGGACGGGTTCCCGGCCGCGGTCGGTGCGGCGGCGACCAGTGCGGCGAGGGCGTGCACGGTCGGCGCGTCGAACAGCGCGCGCACCCCGATGGACGTGCCAGCGGCGGCGTTCAGTCGGGAGACGACCTGGGTCGCGGTCAGCGAGTTGCCGCCGACGGCGAAGAAGTCGTCGTCCGCTCCGACCCGTTCGGCGCCGAGCACCTCCGCGTAGACGGCGGCGACCAGCGCCTCCGTCCCGTCGGCGGGTTCACGGTAGGACGATGCCCCCGAGGCGAATTCGGGTTCGGGCAGGGAGCGTCGGTCGACCTTGCCCGCCGGCGTCGTCGGGATCGTCTCCAGCACGACCAGGGCAGACGGCACCAACGCCCGCGGCAGGCGCCCTGCCGCGGCCTCGAGCACCGCGGTCACGTCGACCGGGGCACCGTCGGCGGGGACGACGTAGCCGACCAGCTGATCGCCGAGGACGGGATGCCGGTGCACGGTCGCCGCCGCAACGGCGACCGCGGCATGCCGCGACAGCGCCGCCTCGATCTCGCCGAGTTCGACCCGCAGTCCGCGGATCTTCACCTGGGCGTCGGCGCGGCCGACGTACTCGAGCAGACCGAGCGCGTCCAGGCGCACCAGGTCACCGGTCCGATACATTCGGGAACCGTTGTCGCCGTACGGGTTCGCGACAAACCGGTCCGCGGTCAGCGCGGCCCGCCGATGGTAGCCGCGCGCCAGTCCGGGGCCCGACAGATACAGCTCACCAACGACACCGGCCGGAACGGGGTGCAGCCGGGTGTCGAGGACCGCCGCGGCGACCCCCTGCAGCGGGGCACCGATCGTGATCCGCTCCCCGACCGCCATCGCATCGGTCAGGGTGACGACGATCGTGGTCTCCGTCGGCCCGTACCCGTTGAGGAATCGACGTCCCGGCCCAAACTGTTCGAGCAGCGCGGGCGGGCACACGTCGCCGCCGACGGCAACCAATTCCAGGTCGGGAAGGTTCGTCGGATCGACCGTGCCAAGCGCGGCTGGCGCGGTCAGCACGTGCGTGACCCGCTCGCGGCGCAGCAGATCGGTCAGTTCGCCGCCGCCGATCACCTCCGGCGGCGCGACGACCATCGTTGCGCCAGCGCTGAACGCCTGGATCATCTCGAAGAGCGAGGCATCGAAACTCGAGGACGACAGCCGCAGCACCCGCGACCGCGCGGTGGTGGCCATCTCGGGGCGCGCCTGCGCGGTGAACACGCCGAGCCCGGCATGGGTGACCACGACGCCCTTCGGCACCCCCGTCGAACCCGACGTGTAGATCACGTACGCCGCGTGCTCGAGCAGCAACGGCATGGTCCGGTCGGCATCGGTCACGGCCCCGGACGGGAACCCGTCGGCGGCCCCCAATGTCAGCCACTCGACCCCGCCGGGCAGCGCGGCGGCACCGGCCGGGTCGGTGAGCCCGAGCAGCACACCGGAATCGGCGAGCATGTGCGCGATGCGATCGGCCGGATAGCCGGGGTCGACGGGCACGTACGCGGCGCCGCTCTTCGCGACCGCCCACAGGGCGACGATCGAGTCCACCGACCGCGGCAGCGCCACCGCCACCGCGCGCTCCGGGCCGATGCCCCGCCCGATCAGCAGGCGCGCCAGTCGATTCGACCGCTCGTCGAGTTCCCGGTACGACAGCTCGACGCCCGCGCACGCGACGGCGACACCGCCGACATCGACGCCCGCGGTCAGCAGCTCCGGCAGCAGCGCGGCGGGCACCGCCGCCGACGCGGCGACCGGCAGTCCGGCCCGCTCGTCAGCGGACAGGATCTGCACGTCGCCCACCGGCACCGCGGGGTCCGTCGCCACCGCGTCGAGCAGCCGCACGAATCGCTCGGCGAATCCCAGCACCGACGCCCGGTCGAACAGGTCCGTCGCGTACGTCCACGCCACCGAGGCGCCGCCGGGACGCGCCAGCAGGGTCACCTGCAGGTCGGCCTTCGCGGGCACGATGCCGAGATCGACCGTGTCGATGCGCAGGCCGGGCAGTTCGAGGCTGCTCACGTCCTGGTCCTCGATGGACAGGCCGACCTGGAAGATCGGCGAGTGGGACTGCGACCGCACCGGCCGGAGCACGTCGATGAGTTTCTCGAACGGCAGGTCCGCGTTGTCGAAGGCGGCGAGATCCACCTCACGGACCGCGGCAAGGTGGTCGGTGAAGCTCGCGGCGGGGTCGATGTCGGTCCGCAGCGCGAGGGTGCCGACGAACATGCCTGCGAGATCGGCGAGGTCGCGTTCCGTGCGACCCGCGATCGGTGTACCCACCACGATGTCGGTGCTCGCGCTCAGCCGGGCGAGCAGCACCGCGAGCGCCGCGTGCAGCACCATGAACCGGGTTGCGTCGTGCCTGCGCGCCAGCACGTCGAGGCGCCCGAGCAACGCCGGGTCGAGGTCGAGGTCGACGACATCGCCGCGCATCGAGGCGACCGCGGGCCGCGGCCGGTCCACCGGCAGTTCCAGCAGTTCGGGTGCACCACGCAGCTGTTCGCGCCAATAGGCGATCTGCCGGGCGGCCCGGCTGCCCGGGTCGTCGTCGGCTCCGAGCAGTGTGTGCTGCCAGAGGCTGAAGTCGGCATACTGCAGCGGCAGCGGCGCCCAGCCCGGTGCGTGTCCGTCGGTGCGGGCGGTGTACGCCAGCATCAGGTCCCTGGCCAGTGGCGCGACCGACGCACCGTCGGCGCTGATGTGGTGGATGACCAGCACAAGAACGTGCTCCCCCGCGCAGCGGAACAGGCTGCCCCGCAAGGGGACCGAGGTGGTGACGTCGAACCCTTGGGACAGTTCGGCGAGGATCGCCGATCGCAGGGCCGCGCCATCGGCCACCTCGACCGGGTCCCGCAGCACCGTCGCCTCGGCTGCGGGCAGAATCCACTGCGTCGGCCCGGCCGCGGAGTCCGGGTACACCGTCCGCAGCACCTCGTGCCGGTCGACGAGGTCCCCCACCGCGGACCGCAGGGCGGGGACGTCGAGGTCACCGGACAGGCGCAGCACCAGCGGAATGTTGTAGGCCACCGACGCCGGGTCGTAGCGGTTGAGAATCCACATCCGGGACTGCGCGGGCGACAGCGGAATCCGGTACGGCCGGGTGCCCCGCGTCAGCGCGGGCCGGTCCGAGACGCCCGCCGAGTCGACCGCGACGGCCAGCGCGGCAACGGTCGCGGCGTCGAACACCGACCGCACCGCCAGCGCGGTGCCGAAGGCCGCGTTGACGTGTGCGACCACCCTGGTGGCGCTGAGCGAGTTGCCGCCGAGGTCGAAGAAGTCGTCCTCGGCGCCGACCCGCGTCGTTCCGAGCACCTCCACGTAGATGTCCGCGATCAGCGATTCCGTCACCGTCCGCGGCGCCACGTACGGGCGCGCCGCGAACACCGGTTCCGGCAGGGCCCGCCGATCCACCTTGCCCGCCGGGGTGCGGGGCATCTTCTCGAGGACGGTGATCGAGGCGGGAACCATGTACCCGGGCAGCGCCGCGGCCAGGTGTGCGGTCAGGTCGGCCGGCGCGACCGCCCGGCCCGCGGCGGGGACGACGTACGAGGCGAGTGACACCGCCCCTCCGGATCCGGTGTGCCCCACGGTGACCGCGAACTCGACGTCGGCGTGGCCGGCGAGCGCGGCATCGATCTCGCCGAGCTCGATCCGGTGTCCCCGGATCTTCACCTGGAAGTCGCTGCGGCCGAGGTACTCGAGCTCGCCGGTGGCCCGGTCGCGGCGGGCCAGGTCGCCGGTGCGGTACATCCGGTCCCCGGGGCCGCCGTACGGGTTCGCCACGAACCGGTCCGCGGTCAGGCCGGCCCGGTCCCGGTACCCGCGGGCGAGTCCGGGGCCCGCGACGTAGAGTTCACCGGTGGCACCGGCGGGCACCGGGCGCAGTCGCCCGTCGAGCACCAGCACCCCGGTGTCCCGGATCGGGGTGCCGATCCGCACCGGTGCACCGGCGGTCATCGGTCCGGCGAGGGTCGCCATGATCGTCGACTCGGTCGGCCCGTATGCGTTGAACATCCGGTGCCCTGGCGCCCAGGCCGCGACCAGGGCCGCGTCGCAGGCGTCGCCGCCGACCACCACGACCTCGAGGTCGGGAAGGGCGGCGGGATCGAGCGTGGCCAGCGCGGCCGGGGTCACGAACGCATGGCTCACCCCGGCGCGGCGCATCCGCTCGGCGAGGTCCTCACCCCCGTACACCCCGACCGGCACCACGACGAGGCTGGCGCCCGCGGTGAAGGCCATCAGCAACTCGAGGATCGACGCGTCGAAGCTCGGTGACGCGAAATGCATGGTCCGGCAGCGGGAGTCGATGCCGTAGCGCTCGCTCTGCTCGGCGGCGAAGGCGGCGAGGCCTGCGTGGGTGACCACGACGCCCTTCGGGACGCCGGTCGATCCGGAGGTGTAGATCAGGTACGCGGGGTGCTCCAGGCGCAGCGCCGACCGGCGGTCCGCGTCGGTCACCGGCGCCGCGGACAGGTCCGACGTCGCCGCCACGGTGTCGTCGACACGGACCCAGTCCACCTCGCCCGAGCCGGGCAGGGTGGCCGAGGACGCGAGATCCGTCACGCCGAGCACCGCACCGGAATCGGCGAGCATGTGCGCGATCCGGTCCGTCGGATAGGTCGGGTCCACCGGCACGAATGCCGCACCCGACTTCGCAACCGCCCATACCGCGACGATCGATTCCACCGACCGGGGCAGCGCCACCGCCACCGCCAGCTCCGGGCCTGCGCCCCTGCCGATCAGCAACCGCGCCAACCGGTTCGACCGTGCGTCGAGCTCCGCATACGACAGTTCACCGTCGTCGCTGACGATCGCGGTGCCCCCGCGGGCGAGTCCCGTCCCGGTCGCAAGCAGCTCCGGAAGCGTTGCCTGCGGAACCTGGGGTTCGGCCTCGGCGGTCACGGCCGCGCGCTCGCCAGCATCGAGGATGTCCACGTCGCCGACCGGGACGGCCGCGTCCGTGACCACCGACTCGAGGACCCGCACGTACCGCTCGGCGAACGCCTCCACCGATGCCCGGTCGAACAGGTCCGTCGCGTAGGTCCACGCCACCTCGGCGCCACCGGACCCGGTGGGGGTCACCGCCACCTGCAGGTCGAACTTGGCGATCGCGGCGTCGACCCGCTCGGGCGACACGATCAGGCCGGGCAGGTCGACGCGCGGCGGCGGCGCATCCTCGACCGAGAGCATCACCTGGAACAGCGGATGGTATGCCGACGACCGGGTCGGGGTGAGGACCTCGACCAGCCGCTCGAACGGCAGGTCCGCATGGGCGTAGGCGTCGAGATCCGTTGCGCGCACCCGCTCGAGCAGGTCGAGGAAGGACGCGTCCTGGTCGATCCGGGTGCGCAGCACCAGGGTGCCGACAAACATGCCGACGACGTCGTCGAGTGCCGCGTCGCCACGGCCCCCGACCGGGGTACCGATCGCGACGTCGGCGGTCGCCCCCAGCCGGGCCAGCAGGACGGCCAACGCCGCGTGCAGCACCATGAACGGCGTCGACCGGGTCCGGCGGGCCAGGTCGTGGACGGCACCGAACAGCGCGGAGTCGATCGTCGTCTCGACCGCCGCGCCCCGGTGGGTGGGCTGCGTCGGATGGGGGCGGTCGGTGGGCAGGTCGAGACGCTCCGGGAGCCCCGCCAGCGCCGCGGTCCAGTAGCCGAGCTGGCGGGACGCGACCGAGTCGGCGTCCCGGTCCGATCCGAGGGCGTCGAGCTTCCACAGCGCGTAGTCCGCGTACTGCACCGGTAGCGGGGTCCAGTCCGGCGCCGACCCGCGCATCCGGGAGGTGTACGCCACCATCAGGTCCCGTGCCAGCGGCCGCATGGACCAGCCGTCGGCGCTGATGTGGTGCACCACCATGACCAGGACGTGCTCGGTTGTGGTGAGCCGAAGCAGCGCGGCCCGCAGCGGCACCTCGGTGGTGACGTCAAAGCCGTCGGCGACGAGGCGGATGACCGCGGCGGGCAGGTCGGCCGGATCGACGTCGACCGGCGCCAGGTCCGGTGTCGCGTATCCGACCGGGAGGACGAGCTGTTCCGGCCCGGCCGTCGAGTCCGGGAACACCGTCCGCAGCACCTCGTGCCGCTCGAGGACGTCGAGCATCGCGGCGTGCAGCGAGTCGAGGTCGAGGTCCCCCGACAGGCGCAGGGCCGCCGCGATGTTGTATGCGCCGGACGCGGTGTCGAGCTGGTTGAGCAGCCACATCCGGGACTGCGCTGGCGAGAGCGGCAGCCGGTCGGGGCGCGGGCCTGCGACCGGCGGCAGCGGTGCCAGGGCACCGGGATTCGCCGCCTCGGCCGCGGCGGCGAGCGCGCGCACGGTCGGAGCCTCGAACAGCTCGCGCACCCCGATCGCGGCACCGAGCTCGGCGTTGATCCGGGCCACCGCGCGGGTCGCGGTCAACGAGTTCCCGCCGAGGTCGAAGTAGCTGTCGGTGGCACCGACGTCCGGCACGTCGAGCAGTTCGGCGAACACCCGGGCAATCGCGAGTTCGGCCGCGGTGGCGGGGGCATGGAACTCGGTTGCCGCGCGTTCGGGTTCGGGCAACGCCCGCCGGTCCAGCTTGCCGTTGGCGCTGAGCGGCATCGACTCGAGAATGACGAACGCCGAGGGCACCATGTAGGACGGCAGTTCGGCGGCCGCATGCGCGCCGAGCGCCGCCACGTCGAGCGGTCCCGCGTCCGGTGCCGCCGCTGCGGCGGCGGTCACGTAGCCGACCAGCCGTTCGGATGCGCCCGAGCCGCGGACCGTTGCCGCCGCCTGCGCGACCGCGGGGTGTCGCTGCAACGCGGCTTCGATCTCGCCGAGCTCGATCCGCAGGCCGCGGAGCTTGACCTGGAAGTCGGTGCGCCCCAGGTATTCCAGCTCCAGGTTCTCGCTCCACCGCACCAGGTCACCGGTCCGGTACAGCCGCCGCCCGTGATCGAACGGGTCCGCGACGAACCGGTCCGCCGTCAGGTCCGGGCGGCCGATGTAGCCGCGCGCCAGCTGCACACCGGCGAGGTACAGCTCGCCGGGCACGCCCGCCGGGACCGGTCGAAGTCGGGCGTCGAGCACATACACCCGGGTGTTCCACACCGGTGCACCGATCGGCACCGGGCCCGTGCCCGTGGGATCGGTCGGGTGGTAGGTGACGTCGACGGCGGCCTCGGTGGGGCCGTACAGGTTGTGCAGGTCCGCGCGCAGTCGCTCGTGCCAGCGGGAGACGGTGGTGCGCGGCAACGCCTCACCGCTCGCGAACACCCGGCGCAGCGAGGTGCAGGCGGTGGGGTCGGCGTGGTCGAGGAAGACGTCGAGCATCGACGGCACGAAGTGTGCGGTCGTGACCGAGTGGTCCCGGATCAGTGCGGACAGGTAGTGCGGGTCCCGGTGACCGTCCGCAGCAGCCACCACCAACCGCGCGCCGGCAATGAAGGGCCAGAACAGTTCCCACACCGACACGTCGAAGGTCGCCGGCGTCTTCTGCAGCACCACGTCGCTGCCGTCGATCGGGTAGGTGTCCTGCATCCACAGCAGCCGGTTGACGATGGCGTCGTGGGTGACGGCGACGCCCTTCGGGCGGCCCGTGGACCCGGAGGTGAAGATCGCGTAGGCCGGGTTGCTCCGGCGCAGCGGCGTTCGCCGCCCGGTGACGGGTGCGTCGTCGGTTCCGGTGAGGTCGAGGTCATCGAGGACCACCGCATCGACACCCACCGGAATCGCGGCGGCATCCGCGGCGCCGGTCAGTACCAGGACCGGTGCCGCGGTGTCGAGGACATGCCGGTTCCGTTCCGCCGGATGGTCGGGGTCGAGCGGCACATAGGCGCCGCCCGCCCGGACCACCGCGTGCAGCGCGACGACCTGGTCGATGGAGCGGCGCATCGCGACGCACACCAGCGACTCCGGACCCACGCCGCGCGAGGCGAGGTGGCGGGCCAGCCGATGCACCCGCGCGTCGAACTCCGCATAGGTCAAGGAGATTCCCTCGGCGGTGATCGCGACCGCGGACGGTGTCGCCGCGGCCTGCCGGACGAGCAGGTCCACCAGGGTGACGGCCTCGACGTCGTTGGCGGTCGCGTTCGGCCGGACCAGCGTCGCCGCCCGCTCGGCGTCCGACAGCAGGTCCAGTCGTGCGACCGGGGCGTCCGGGTCGGCGGCCAGCGCGGTAAGGGCCCGGGTCAGTCGCTCGGCCAGTCGATGCACCTCGTCGGCGGAGAACATCTCCGGGGAGTACTCCAGCGTGAGACGCAGTTCCGGCTCGAGCAGGGTGACCAACGCGATCGGATAGTGGGTTGCGTCGGCGACGTCGATCCCGGTGACCCGCAGCCCCGCGATGTCGGTGTTCTCGTCGAGCCCGGCCCGGTCGATCGGGTAGGACTCGAACACGGTGAGGGTGTCGAAGACGGCGCCCGCCCCGACCGCGGCCTGCACCTCGGCCAGCGAGAGGTGGTGCCGGTCGAGCAGCCGCACCTGCTCGTTCTGCACCCGGGTGAGCAGGTCGCTCACCGATTCGACCGGATCGATCCGCACCCGCACCGGGACGGTGTTGATGAACAGGCCGAGCATCTCCTCGACCCCGGCGAGGTCGGCGGGGCGGCCGGACACGGTTGCGCCGAACACCACGTCGTCGCGGGAGGTCGTCCGGGACAGCAGGATTCCCCACGCCACCTGGATCACCGTGTTCACGGTGACACCGCGCTCGCGGGCCAGGTCCGCGAGCGCGGCGGTCAGCTCCGCGGTGATCGGCGCGTCGATGTCCGCGGGCACGGACGCGACCTGCCTGCCTGCCTGGTCCGGTGCGAGCAGGGTCGGCTCCCCCACCCCGTCCAGCGCCCGCACCCACTCGTCGACCGCACCGGCCCGATCCTGTATGTCCAGCCAGGCAAGGTAGCCGCGGTAGGCCTTGGCGGGCACCGTGATCGGCGCATCCGTCGCATACAGCAGCAGCAGATCCTTGACGAACAGCGGCATCGACCACCCGTCGAGGAGAATGTGGTGATTGGTCGCCACCAGGGCTGCGGTGCCGTCGGGCAGCCGGACCAGCAGCCACCGCAGCAGCGCGGGTACCGCCATGTCGAAGCGCCGATCGCGCTCGGCGTCGACGATCCCGGCGAGGTCCGTCTCCGCGGCGTCGAGCTCCCGCCAGTCCACCGTCACCCGATCCTGGATCAGCTGGGCGGGGATGCCGTCACCGTCGTACACGAACGCGGCACGGAGGTTGTCGTGCCGGTCCAGCAGTCGCTGCGCGGCACGGCGCAGGCGGGCGGCGTCGACGGTGCCGCCGAGCCGCAGCACGATCTGTGAGGTGTACACGTCAACGGCGTCGGCCGTCAGGCCAGCGTGCAGCAGCAGACCGGACTGCAAGGGCGACAGCGGCCAGATGTCCGTCATCGACGGGTACTCGTTCTCCCACAGGTCGATTCGATCCTGGGTCACGGACACCAGCGGGACGTCGGACGGGGTGAGTCCGCCCGCGGTGCCGCGCCGCACGTGGGTGACCATCGCCAGCAGCGCGGTCCGCCACAGCTCGGCCAGCTCGGCGACCTCCGCCTCGGTCAGCACGCCGGACGGGAAGTCGACGGTCGCCGACAGGCGCTCCCCCGCATCGGGGTCCGCGGTGACGATCGCGTTGATGTCGAGGGCAACCCGGGTCGGCATGCCCGACCCGCTGCCCCCATTGAGGTCGGCGCGTTCCGGCTCCGGGATCCAGCCGAGTTCCCGGAGCGCATCGGGGATGTCCGCGGCAGCGACGCGGCCGAGATAGTTGAATGCGATCTGCGGTTCGGCGTACCCGGCGAGCACCGGGCGGGTGTCGGCGCGCAGATGTCGCAGCACCCCGAATCCGGTGCCGTGGCCTGGAACCGCGCGCAGCTGCTCCTTGACCCGCTTCAGCGCGCGGCCGGTGGCGGGTCCACCCGCCAGCGCGTCGTCCAGGTCGATCCCGGTGACATCGAGCCGGGCCGGGTGCGCGGTGGTGAACCAGCCGACGGTCCGCGACAGGTCCGCGCCGGTGATCAGGTCCTCGTCACGGCCGTGTCCCTCCAGGGTGAGCAGCACCGACGGTTCCCCGGTGCCGCGGCGCGCGCGCCACTGCACGACGGCGAGGGTCAGTGCGGTCAGCAGCCCGTCACCGACACCCCCGCGGTAGGCGGCGGGCACCGTGGTCAGCAGGGCCTCGGTCGCGTCGGCGGACAGCGTGAGGTGCACGCGCCCGGCGGTCGCACCGGTGTCGAGCGTCGGGTCGAGCGGGCGGGCGCCGATCCGCGGGTCCGGTCCGTCCAGAATGGCCTGCCAGGCCGCCAGTTCGCCGACGATCACCTCACCGGCGGCCATCTCGGTGAGGCCGTGCGCCCACCGCCGGGCCGACGTGCCGACGGGGTCGAGCGCCGGCTGTTCACCGGAGACGATCTGCCCCCACGCGGCGGCGAGGTCCGGCACCAGGATCCGCCACGAGACGCCGTCGATGACCAGGTGGTTGGCGACAACGAGGAGCCTGCCTGCCGTCGACGCATCGGCCGGGTCGAGCCAGACCACCTGCACCATCACCCCGGCCGCGGCGTCGAGACGCCCTGCGGCGGACGCGCACCGGGCGGACAGCTCCGCATCGAAGGCGTCGGTCCCCGGCGCCGAGTCCGTCACCACCCGCTCGATCAGGTCCGCGGCGGCGACCGTTCCCGCGGGCCGCACCACCAGCGCGGGGACGGCGTCGCGGACCAGAACGGATCGGAGCGCGTCGTGGTGATCGAGCACCGATGCCAGGGTCGCCGTGAGGGTTTCGACATCGAGACCTGCGGGGGCGGTGAGCGTCAACGCCTGATAGAAGCGATCGATGTCGCCGCCGCGCTCAAGCGTCTCGGCGGCGATCGGGACCAGCGGCATCGATCCGACTCCGCCGCCCGGCAGTTCGGGCAGCCGCTGCGGGTCGGCGTCGACCGCCAGCGCCACCTCGGCGAGCGCGGCAACCGTCTTGCGCTCGAACACGTCCCGCGGGGTGAACCGAAGACCGGCCGCCTTCGCCCGGGACACCAACTGGATCGCGATGATGCTGTCGCCGCCGAGGGCGAAGAACGAGTCGTCGACGCCGATCCGGTCGAGCCCGAGCACCTCGGCGACCGCGCGCGCGATGGTGGCCTCCGCCGGGGTGGACGGCGCCCGGAACGCGGTGGTGCGCACGCCGGGATCGGGCAGGGCGGCCCGATCCACCTTGCCCGCCGCGGTCAGGGGGATCTCGGTCAGTTCGACGACCGTCGAGGGCACCATGTGGGCGGGCAGGAACTGGCCAGCGAACGCCGTCAGCGCCTCCGCATCAAACGAGTGACCGGCCGCGGTCCGCGCGTAGCTCACCAGGACCGCCGTGTCGCCGCGGCGGTGCGCGACCGTCACCGCGAAGTCGACCCCCGCGTGCGCGGCGAGCACCGCGTCGATCTCGCCGAGCTCGACCCGGAAGCCACGGATCTGGACCTGAAAGTCACTGCGCCCCACGTAGTCCAGGACCGCTGTCGGCTCGCCGTCCGGCCCGATGCGCCAGGTCCAGCGGACGGTGTCCCCGGTCCGGTACAGCCTGCCCCCGACCGCCCCGAACGGGTCGGCAACGAACCGGGATGCGGTGAGCGCGGATCGCCGATGGTAGCCCTGCGCAAGGCCGGGTCCGCCGAGATACAGCTCGCCGACCACGCCGGGTGGCACCGGGCGCAGCCAGCGGTCGAGGACCACCGCGGTGGCGCCGGGGATCGGGGCACCGATCGTGATGTCGCGCGGGTCGCGCAGCGGATCGGTGGTGGTGATGACGATCGTGGTCTCGGTTGGGCCGTAGCTGTTGACGAACCGGCACCGTTCGCCGAACCGGGCGACCAGGTCCGGCGGGCACACGTCACCACCGACGACGACCGCCTCCAACGCGTCCAGCCCCGCCGGATCGACGGTACCCAGCATCGCCGGCGCACAAATGACATGCGACACCCGTTCCGCGCGCATCAGTTCGGTGAGCTCGGCGCCGCCAAGCAGGTCGGCGGGGGCAATCACCAGTGCCGCGCCCGCGCTGAACGCCTGCACCATCTCGAACATCGAGGCGTCGAAGCTGGGGGACGAGAATCGCAGCATCCGCGAGCCCGCCGTTACCCCGAGTTCCGGGCGGGCCGCGGCCGCGAAGGACGCGAGCCCAGCGTGCGTGACGACGACCCCCTTCGGGGCGCCGGTCGATCCGGAGGTGTAGATCATGTACGCCGGATGGGCGGCAGTCAGTCGCGCCGGTCGATCGGCGTCGGTCACCGCCGCCGGCGACAGCGCCGCGCAGCCGCCCTCGACGGCAGCCGTGTCGAGGGCAAGCCACTCGAGGTCACCGGGCAGCCGATCGAGGTGCGACGTGGAGGTGATGCCAAGGGCCGCACCGGAGTCGGTGATCATGTGCGCGATCCGCTCGACCGGATAGCTGGCGTCGACCGGCAGGTAGACCGCACCGGACCTCGCGATCGCCCACAGCGCGACCACCGACTCCGCCGATCGGGGCAGGGCCATCACGACGACGCTGCCCGGCCCGGCGCCCCGCGACAGCAGCAGTCGCGCCAGCCGGTTCGAGCGGGCGTCGAGTTCCCGGTAGCTGATCGTGTCGGGGCCGCGCCGCAGCGCGATCGCGTCCGGGTCAACGGCGGCCCCGGCGGCGAACAGGTCCGGCAACAGCACCGGCTCCGGCGCAGCGCCGCCGACGAACGGCACCAGCGCGGCCCGCTCGGCCGCGTCGAGCACGTCGAGGTCGGCGACCCGGTCGGCGGGGTCCGCGGACAGGAAGCGGTCGAGCAGCCGCAGGAACCGGTCGTGGTGATCGCGCAGTTCGCGGTCGGTGTACCGGTTCGGGTTGGCCTCGAAGTCGATGCGGGTGCTGCGCCCAACCACGCTCGGGTAGATGTTGATTGACAGATCCTCGACCGGACCGGTCGAGAGCACGTTGAACCGTCCGGTCTCGGCGCCGAGGGTGATCTCGGAATGGAAGTTCATGATGTTGATCGCGGGACCGAAGAACCCGCGGTCCCCGCCGGCGCCGAGGCCCTCCGCGAGGTCGCGTCGGATGTCCTCGTGCCGGTACCGCTGGTGCCGCAGGGCACCCGTCATCTCCAGGCCGGCAGCCGAGATCAGGTCACCGACGGTGGTGTCGGGGGTGATCGACATCCGCAGCGGGACGACGTTGGACACCATGCCACCGGACCTGCGCAGCACGGCGGTGGTCCGGGCCGACACCGGCAGGCTCAGCACCACGTCGGTGGCGCCGGTCATGCGCGCGAGGTAGGCGGCCAGCGCGGCGACCGTGATCGCGGTGTCGGCGGACCCGTGCCGGGTCGCCGCCTCCTGGAGCGCCGTCAGGGTCGGGGCGGGCAGTGCCCCGCCCGCCAGTCGCGAGCGGGCGTCGACGGCCCCGGGGCGCGCGGACAGGCTCAGCGGCGACGGCAGGTCCGCCGACCGCGCGAGCCAGTACTCGCGGTCGGTGTGGAACCGGGTCGACTCGCGGTAGCGGTCCTCGGCGTCGGTGACCGCCGTCAGCGCCCCGGCCACCGAGGGCGCCGCGTCCCGGCCGAGGACCGCCGCGGTGTACAGCTCCGCCATCCGGGTCATGAACGTGACGGCACCGAACCCGTCGAGCGCGATGTGGTGGATCGCGAAGTACCAGTAGTAGTGCCGGTCCCCCACCTGCAGCACCGCGCCGCGGAGCAGCCGGTCGGTGAGCAGGTCCATCGGGGCGGAGTGGTCCTGCCGCATCCAGGAGACGGCCGCGGCATGCGGGTCGGCCTCGCCCCGCAGATCGCGGTATGGCAGCTCGTCGTCGAGCGTCTCGTCGACGACCTGGAACGGCTCCGCATCGACTTCGACGATCCGCAGCAGTGGGGTGCCGAACTCGCGGGCGACGATCCGGCCGACGTGTCGCATCACCTCGACGTCGAAGTCGCCCTCGATCTCGATGTACTGGGCGATCGTGACCGGGACGTCCGGGACGAGGTGCTGGGCGAACCACATGCCGCGCTGCGCGGCCGAGAGCGGGAACGGCTCAGCGGGGGCGCCGACGACCACCGGGAAGCGGGCAGCAGGGGACTCCGACGGATTCAGCACAAAAACCCCTTCGTACGACGCGCTCCGACGCGGAGCTGTTGCGCGTTGACGAAGCGGAGCTGTTCCGGGCCATCGGCCGCTCCGAGCAGGAACGATCCGATGATCCGGGGAAATCCTTGAGCGCCGACAATACAACGCGCACCCGCATCATGTTCACGAATCGAAACCGCTTCGCGCTGGTCTTCGTGATCGTGGCGTGCTATGACCCGGCGCTGCCCGTTTCGACCGGTTTCGCGGCGGTCCTGGCGAACTCAGCTCTCGAGCTTGTACCCGAGCCCCCGCACGGTGACCAGGTGCTCCGGCTTGGCCGGGTTCTCCTCGATCTTCGACCGCAACCGCTTGACGTGCACGTCGAGGGTCTTGGTGTCGCCGACGTAGTCGGCGCCCCACACCCGGTCGATCAGCTGGCCGCGGGTCAGGACCCGCCCCGAGTTGCGCAGCAGGTACTCGAGCAGGTCGAACTCCTTGAGCGGCAAGGTCACCGGAACACCGCCCACCTGAACCGTGTGCCGTTCGACATCCATCCGGATCGGTCCCGCCTCGAGCACCCCGTCGTCGACCCCCGATTCGGCCTCGGTGTCGGCGCCGCGGCGCAGCACCGCACGGATCCGGGCGATCAGCTCCCGAGCCGAGTACGGCTTGGTGACGTAGTCGTCCGCGCCGAGTTCGAGCCCGACCACCTTGTCGATCTCGCTGTCCCGCGCGGTGACCATGATGACCGGGACCCCGGACCGGGCGCGCAGCTGCTTGCACACGTCGGTGCCGCTCATGCCGGGCAGCATCAGGTCGAGCAGCACGATGTCCGCGCCGGAGCGGTCGAACTCCGCGAGCGCCGACGGTCCGTCGCCGACGACCGTCGCCTCGAACCCCTCCCGACGGAGCAGGAAGGCGAGCGGATCGGCCAGCGATTCCTCGTCCTCCACGATCAGCACGTTCGTCACCGGTTGGCCTCCATACTGGATGTGCCCTGACGGGCGGGGTTCGGTGCGCCCGGATGGGCGCGGTCTGAGTGAGTGGTCGGCACCGGGGTTCCAGGTGTGCCGGTGGGGCGCCCGAGCGAGTCGGGCGCCGGTGGGTCGTCGGGGGAATCGAGCTCCTCGGCGTGCGCGGGCACGATCAGGGTGAAGGTGGACCCGGTGCCGGGTTTGCTCCACAGGGTGATCGATCCGTTGTGGTTCGCGGCGACGTGTTTGGCGATCGCCAGGCCGAGCCCGGTGCCCCCGGTGGACCGGGATCGGGCCTTGTCCACGCGGAAGAACCGCTCGAATACCCGCTCCTGGTCCTCCTTCGCGATCCCGATGCCGCGGTCGGTGACGGCGATCGCCACGTCACCGCCCCGCAGCGCGCGGCTCACCGACACCGACGACCCCTGCGGCGAGTACGCGATCGCGTTCTCCACCAGGTTCGACAGCGCGGTCACCAGGAGGGTTCGGTCGCCGAGCACCTCGAGGCCGCTCGGGCGGTCGGCGGCGACGGTGATGCCCGCGGTCTCGGCCGTCAGCGCGCTGCGCCGGATCGCCTCGTCGATCACCTCGTCCACCGCGACCGGCTCGAGGTCGGGCAGCTTCTCGGCGCCCTGCAACCGGGACAGCGCGATCAGTTCACCGACCATGTTGCCCAGCCGCCGCGACTCGAGGAGCACCCGCTCCCCGAAGTGCCGCACCGATTCCGGGTCGTCGGCCGATTCCAGGAGGGCCTCGGCCAGCAACCCCATCGCCCCGACCGGGGTCTTCAGTTCGTGGCTGACGTTGGCGACGAAGTCGCGGCGGGTGGCCTCCATCCGCGCGACCTCCGAGTCGTCGTCGGCGAACAGGACGACGAACCGGCGGTCCTGTTCGCTGAGCAGTTGCGCGAGACCCCGCACGGCGATGTGGCCGCGGCCACGGGCCGGGTTCTTGACGCCGAGATCCACCTCGACGGGTTCACCGGTGTCGAGGACCCGGTTGGCGGCCGCCCAGGCGCGCGGCTCGACGGTCCGGTTGTGCACCAGGCCGAGCTCCTCGGCGCGCGGGTTGAACAGGACGACGTCGTGGAATCGGTCGACGACGGCGATGCCGCTCTGGCTGGCGAGCACGATCAGGTCGAGGACCTGGGACATCGTCAGGCCCGCCCGCTCGGCCTCCCGCCTGCTGAAGCGCGCCCGCAGTCGCGGGACGAGCACCCCGCCGACCAGATATCCGGCCACCGCGGCGGCGGCGACCAGGGCGACGACCTGAACAACAGTCACGAGTGAATCGTACGGCCGCGAAAAGGTCGGGCGGCGCCGGGTGGCGGCATTTCACTGCACGTCACGGGCCCGAGAGCCGGTGTTTTCCGGCTGTTCACCTGGCGTTCGACCCGGGCCCGCGGGCAACACGCGGGCCCGGGTCGCGTCACGGTGATGACTACTTCGCGCCCTGGTTGGCGACGGCGGCGGCGCCCGCCGCGGCGGCCTCCGGGTCGAGGTAGGTGCCACCCGGGTTGAGCGGCTTCAGGTTCTCGTCGAGGTCGTAGCGCAGCGGGATCCCGGTCGGGATGTTCAGCGCGGCGATGTCCTCGTCGGAGATGCCGTCGAGGTGCTTGACCAGCGCGCGCAGCGAGTTTCCGTGCGCCGCGACCAGCACGTTCTTGCCGGCGAGCAGCTCACGGGAGATGGTGTCCTCCCAGTACGGGATCAGCCGCTTGACGACGTCGAGGAGGCATTCGGTCAGCGGCGCCTGCTCGAGGTGCGCGTACCGGGGGTCGGCGTCCTGGCTGTACTCGCTGCCCGCGTCGATCGGCGGCGGCGGGGTGTCGTAGCTGCGACGCCACAGCATGAACTGCTCGTCGCCGTACTCGGCCTTGGTCTGCGCCTTGTTCTTGCCCTGCAGCGCGCCGTAGTGCCGCTCGTTCAGGCGCCAGTCCCGCACCACGGGGATCCAGTGCCGGTCGGCGGCGTCGAGGGCGATGTTCGCGGTGCTGATCGCGCGGCGCAGCAGCGAGGTGTAGAGGACGTCGGGCAGCAGGTCGTGCTCCCGGAGGAGCTGGCCGGCGCGCTTGCCCTCGGCGATGCCCTTGTCCGTGAGCGGGACGTCCACCCACCCGGTGAACAGGTTCATCGCGTTCCATTCGCTCTCGCCGTGGCGGAGCAGCACAAGGGTTCCGGTACTCATGTGCCCATCCTGGCATGTGGACCGCGGGTGGTGAGCAGGCCACCGCGTCGCTCCGATCACGCCGTCGGCGGGTCGCGCCCCCGAACCGTCCCGGCTGTGAGATACCTGACATGTGGCAACAGCCGTTGTCACAATCTCGCAGTGTCCCAACCGGGGGTGTGGCATGCGCGAACGGCAGGTAGGCACACGAAGCAATCGGGGCGTCACGCGGCGGGCGGTGCTGGCCGGGGTGGCGGGCGCCGGGGTCCTGGCCACCACCCGGGCGACGACGGCCCGGTCCGCCCCACCACCGCGCCCCGCCGGGCGGACGGTCGCGGTATTCGGCGGCGGCATGGCCGGCCTGACCGCCGCCCACGAGCTCGCCGAGCGCGGCTTCGACGTCACGGTGCACGAGCCGACCGCGCTCGGCGGCAAGGCCCGCAGCATCACCGCACCGGGGACCGGCACCGGCGGTCGCGGCGATCTGCCCGGCGAGCACGGATTCCGCTTCTTTCCCGGCTTCTACCAGCACATTCCGGACACGATGCAACGAATCCCGGTACCCGGCAACGCGAACGGGGTCTTCGACAATCTCGTCGCCGCGGGCGGACTACGGATGTCGATACCCGGTGGACCGGACCTGATGTCGCCGAGCCCCGCCGCACCGGTGCGCCTGGACATGTACGACGCGACGACCCTGCAGGACTCGCTCGGGGCGATGTTCAACCTCGGCACGGCGGTGCCGCCCGCCGAGATGCAGGTCTTCCTCCGGAAGCTGGTGATGTTCCTGACCAGCAGCATCGAACGCAGGGACAGCGAATGGGAGCACGCCACCTGGGCGCAGACGCTCGAAGCGGACGGCAAGTCGGAGGCGTACCAGTCGGTGCTGGTGTCCGCGCTGACCCGGCAACTCGTCGCCGCGCGGCCGGATCGCGCGTCCACCCGGACCATCGGCCGGATCGGGCAGGCGTTCGTCCTCAACGCCGCGGGCCTCGTCCCCGAGTACGGGCACCTCGACCGCCTGCTCAACGGCCCGACCAACGAGGCCTGGATCGACCCGTGGGCGGACCTGCTGCGCGGCATGGGCGTGCGGTTCGAGATGGGATCGCGGGTGGTCGCGCTCGACGTCGACGGCGGCCGGATCACCGGAGCCACGGCGGCCGACGCGGCAGGGAACCGGTCCCGAGTCGAGGCCGACTGGTACGTGCTCGCGGTCCCCGTCGAGCGGGCCGTCGACCTGCTGACCCCGCAACTGCTCGCGGCCGACCCCGCCCTCGCCGGACTGCGGGAACTGGCGGTGGACTGGATGGTCGGCATCCAGTACTTCCTGCGCAGGCCGACCCCGATCGTGGACGGGCACGTCGCCTACCTGGGCTCGCCGTGGGCGCTGACCTCGATCAGCCAGGCGCAGTTCTGGCCGGGCGACTTCGCCGCCCGCTACGGCGACGGCACCGTCCACGACTGCCTGTCCGTCGACATCTCCAACTGGGACGCCCCCGGCATCCTGTTCGGCAAGACCGCCAAGCAGTGCACCCGCGAGGAGATCGCGAAGGAGACGTGGGCACAGCTGCGGCAATGCCTCGACGACGGACCCCGGCCGGTGCTGCGGGACGAGGACCTCGCGCACTGGTTCCTCGACCCCGGCGTCTCCTGGAACTCCGCGCTCGGCGCCAACACCAACGCCACGCCGCTGCTGGTGAACACGGCCGGATCGCTGCGACACCGACCGGAGGCCAGGACCGCGATCGGCAACCTGTTCCTCGCGGGCGACTACGTCCGCACCGACATCGACCTCGCGACGATGGAATCGGCGAACGAGTCGGCGCGGGCCGCCGTCAACGCGCTGCTCGATGCGGCGGGCTCCCCCGCCCCGCCGTGTCGCATGTACCGGCTGCACGAGCCGCCGGAACTGGCCCCGTTGCGCGCCATCGACGCGCAGCGCCACGCCGCAGGCCTGCCGCACCTCCTCGCGACGTGAGGACTCCTCCCCCGGCATCCGCCGACCGGGGACCCTAGGTGTCGTTTCGATCTCGGATGCGCGGCGGGCGACATCTGCTCCGGTGCAGACAGTTTCGAACGTGGAATCCTGTGCAGGTCAGCGCCGGCACCGCCCCGGGCCGGTCTTCGACCCGAGGAGCGCCCATGTCCGTTCCCCCGCAAGGCCCGCAGCAGCCCGGCCAGGACCCAACTGCTGGCGGGCAGCCGGGCCAATACCCGCAGCCCGGCCAGTACCCCCCGCCCGGTTACTACCAGCAGCCGCAACCCCCCAAGCGCAAGAAGTGGCCGTGGATCCTCGGCGGAATCATCCTGGTGTGTGTCCTGGCATTCGGGGGCTGCATGGCTCTGTTCGGCAGTGCCGTGAACGAAATCGACAAGGAGTTCAACGAGTCCGTCGGCATCACCTACGAGGTGACGAGCGACGGCCCGACGGCGAGCAACATCACTTACACCAGTGGGGATTCCGCGAACACCGCGCAGGACAACGGTGCCGCGCTGCCATGGAGTCGCCAGGTGACGGTATCCGGGCTCAAGATCGCGTCCCTCACCGCCCAGGCCGACGCGAGCGCGACAACGATCACCTGCACGATCCGTCAGAACGGCACGGTAATCAGCGAACAGACCTCGACCGGGCAGTTCGCCGTCGTGTCCTGCTCGGGGACGGCCGAGTAGGCCCCGGTCGGCAGGGCGGACCGGGCGGCCGCGCGCTGACGGGCGCAGACTGAGCCGATGGGCACCTGGGTGCTGCACGTCGACCTCGACCAGTTTGTCGCGGCCGTCGAGGTGCTGCGCCGCCCGGAGCTGCGTGGGCGGCCGGTCGTGGTCGGCGGGCGAGGCGACCCCACCGAACGCGGGGTCGTCTCCACCGCCTCCTACGAGGCGCGCGAGTACGGGGTCGGGTCCGGGATGCCGCTGCGGGTCGCGGCCCGCAAACTGGCCGAGGTGCCGGACGCCGTGTTCCTTCCGGTGGACGCCGACGCATACACGGCGGCGTCGGAGACGGTCATGGCGACGTTGCGCGCGCTCGACGTGGTGGTGCAGGTGCTCGGCTGGGACGAGGCGTTCCTCGGCGCCGAGACCGATGACCCGGAGGCCCTGGCCCGTCGGGTGCAGCACGCCGTGCTCGCGGCGTCGGCGTTGCACTGCTCGGTCGGGATCGGCGACAACACGCTGCGGGCCAAGATCGCGACCGGCTTCGGTAAACCCCGCGGGATGTTCCGGCTGACCGCGGACAACTGGTTCACGGTGATGGGCGATCGGGACACCTCCGCGCTGTGGGGCATCGGCACGAAGACCGCGAAAAAGCTTGCCGCGCTGGGTGTTCACACAGTGCGGGAGCTCGCCGACGCCGACGAGGTCCGGCTCGCCGACGCGCTGGGCCCGACCACCGGACCGTGGCTGGCCCGGCTGGGCCGCGGGCGCGGCTCGACCCGGGTCAGCGACGAGCCGTACATCGCTCGCGGGCACGGCAGGGAGACCACGTTCCAGCACAATCTCGCGGACCGCGCCGACATCGAGGACGCGGTCCGCACCCTGGCCCGGAGGGTGGCGGGCGACGTCCGGGCCGAGGCGCGTCCCGCGACCCGGGTGACGCTCAAGGTGCGCTATGCCCCGTTCGAGACGCACACCAGCTCGCGGGCCCTGCCCGAGCCGACCTTCGACGTCCCGACGATCACCGATGCCGCGCTCGCCCTGACCGAGCGCCTCGATCCGTCCCGCGCGATCCGGCTGCTGGGCATCCGCCTCGACATGACCCCTCCCCGGTGACGGCCGCGAGTTGATTGTTTCCCACCGATTCCGCCCGAATCAGCATCAAAACAAACAGCTCGCGCCGCGGGACGGCGCGAGGCTAGGTTCATCGCGTGGCCACACCGATGAACCCCACCCACGTCCCCGACCCCGCGTCCTTCCTCGCCGGGGACGCGATCGTCGAGATCGACCACCCCGCGGTGCTGGCGCTCGGCGACACCCTCCTGGCGCGGTCCACCGACGAGGTCGACTTCGCGCGCCGGGCGTTCGAATGGGTGCGCGACGAGGTCGCGCACTCGTACGACGCGCAGGATCCCCGCGTCACGCTGCTGGCGTCGGAGGTCCTCGCGCAGCGGGTCGGCCTCTGCTACGCCAAGTCGCACCTGCTCGCGGCGGTGCTGCGCGGCAAGGGCGTCCCGACCGCGCTGTGCTATCAGCGCCTCGCGCACGGCGACGGGCACGTCCTGCACGGTCTCGTCGCGGTGCACCTCGGCGGTGCGTGGCATCGGCAGGATCCGCGGGGGAATCGGGAGGACATCTCCGCCGAATTCTCCGTCGACGGGGAACGACTCGCGTGGACGGTCGACCCGACGCTCGGCGAGATCGACTACCCGACGTTCCACCTCGCGCCGGCCGGGGTCGTGGTCGAGGCCCTGCAGCGGACCACCGACGTGCTGTCGATCTACGACGTCGGGCTGCCGTCCGCACTGGCCTGAATGCCGCGAGTCAGTACTTGTAGAAGCCCTCACCGGTGGCGACCCCGAGCTTGCCCTTGTCGATGTAGTTCTCCTTGATGTACTGCGCGAACCGCTGCTGACCGGGCCCGCCCGCCATCGAGATGTTGTATGCGGTGTTCAGGCCGACGACGTCGTAGATCTCGAACGGGCCCGCGGGGGCTCCGGTGCCGATCTTCCAGGTCTTGTCGACCATCTCGGGCTCGGCGATGCCGTCGACGACGAGCTGGCCCGCGGCGGACAGGAACGGCACCAGCAGCGAGTTCAGCAGGTAGCCCGCCTTCTCCTTCTTCATCTCGATCGGCACCATCCCGATCGAGGACGCGAAGTCGGCGACCCGGCGGTACACCTCGGGATCGGTCTCGGTGGTGCCCATCACCTCTGCGGTGTTGTGCGCCCACACCCGGTTGGCGAAGTGCAGCGCGAGGAATTTCGCGGGCCTGCCGGTGAACGCCATCAGGTCGCTCGGCAGCAGCGTCGAGGAGTTGGTCGCGAAGATCGTCTTCTCGGGGGCCACCTCGCCGAGCCGGGTGTAGGTGTCGCGCTTGATGTCGATGTTCTCCGGAATCGCCTCGATCACCAGGTCGGCGTCGGCGACTGCCGCCGCCAGGTCCGCGGAGTAGGTGATCCGGCCCAGCGCGGCGTCGGCCTTGCCGTCGGCTGCGCCGTCGACCTCGGCGCGGTAGGTGTCGGCCAGGCCCGCGAACCGGGACTTCGCGGTCTCCAGAATGTCGTCATTGATGTCGTAGGCGACGACGTCGACGCCGTGATAGGCGGTCTGGTAGGCGATCTGGGAGCCGAGGACGCCTGTCCCCAGCACGGTGACCTTGGTGATGGCGGTCATCTGACCCTTCCTTTCGGGTGCGGTGTCAATCCTGTTGGGCGCGAGCGCGATGGCCCGCGACGATCATGTTCACCTGGCGACGCAGTGCGCCGGAGGCGACGCCGGGCGTGTCCGCTCGGACGACGGGTTGCGCGATCTCCATGTGCAGGACCGCGAAGACGGCGCGCGCGGCGGCGACGGTGTCGTCGTCGTGCCGCCCACCCCCGGCGAGGCAGTCGGCGATCGACGCCTCGAGCCGGGTGACGATCTGCAGGCCAGCGCGGCGGAACGGGGCGTCCGGCGGACCGAACAGCAGGTCCCGCTCGTACGCGACGATGTTCTCGTCGTGGTCGCGGCCGGAGTAGATGACCGGCGCGATCAGCGTCAGCACCCGCTCGACCGGATCCGCGATCCCGGCCGCGTCCGCCTCGCCCCGGGTGACGGCGGCGGCGAACACCTCGTTGTGGACCATCAGCAGCAGTTCGGCCTTCGACGCCGCGTACCGGAACAGGGTGCCGTGCGCGATGTCGGCGCGGTCCGCAACCTGCTGTGTCGTCACGGCCTCGTAGCCGCGCTCGGCGAACAGCTCCTGCGCGGCAAGGCGAATCCGGGTCTGCTTCTCGGCCTTGCCGCGTTCGCGCCGACCGGCTTCCATCGAATCCACCTCCCGAACTTCACTCATTAATGAGTGTACTCCGTTTTGTGGTTCCACACCTCGGCGTGGTCGACGTCACCCCGCCCCCGTACCGAATGGGGCTTTCGGTCACTTGATGTGACCGAAAGCCCCATTCGGTACCGCGCACGCGACGACAGCGCACATGCCTATCCGCGCGCCTCCCCGGCACGCAGATCCTTGCGCAGGATCTTGCCCGCACTGGACTTCGGGACGGTGTCGATGAACTGCACCCGGCGCACCTTCTTGTGCGGCGACACCCGCTCGGCAACGAACGCCATCACCTCGTCCGCGGTCAGCTCGGCGCCGGCCTGCAGCACGACGAACGCCTTCGGCACCTCCTCGCCCTCGGCGTCGCGCACGCCGATCACCGCGGCGTCCGCGATCTGCGGGTGGGTGAGCAGCAGCGACTCCAGCTCGGCGGGCGGCACCTGGTAGCCCTTGTACTTGATGAGCTCCTTGAGCCGGTCCACGATGTACACGTTCAGGTCCGCGTCGACGACCGCGACGTCCCCGGTGTGCAGGTAGCCATCGGCGTCGAGCGTCTCCGCGGTCGCCGCGTCGTTGTTCAGGTAGCCGAGCATCACGTTCGGGCCCTTGACCCACAGCTCGCCGGGCTCGCTGCGCCCCTCGGCGGGGACGGCGATCTCGGCGCCCGTTGCCGGGTCGACGATCTTGTTCTCGGTGTTGGGCAGCGGCTTGCCGATCGAGCTCAGCGACACCTCCAGCTCGTCGACCCCGATGATGTGGCTGACCGGGCTGAGCTCGCTCATCCCGTACCCCTGCAGCACCCGCGTCCCGAGCCGCGCCGCGACCGCGTTGCCGAGTTCCTCGTCGAGGGACGCCGCCCCGGAGACGATGGTGCGCACGCTGGACAGGTCGTGCTCGTCGACCATCGGGTGCTTGGCCAGTGCCAGCGCGACCGGCGGGGCGACGAACACGAAGGTGCACTTCTTCCCGGACACGAGAGTCAGGAACTTCGACAGGTCAAACTTCGCCATCGTGACGAGACTGGCGCGCTGGTACAGCGACAGGTTCAGCAGCACGGTCAGGCCGTAGATGTGGAAGAACGGCAGCACCGCGAGCACCCGGTCGTCGGCGCGGACCGGGACGGGCAACCCGACCTGGCAGACGTTCGCGACCAGGTTGCGATGGGACAGCTCGACGCCCTTGGGGTTGCCGGTGGTGCCGGACGAGTACGGCAGCACCGCGACCTGGGTGGCGGGGTCGAAGGCGACGGTCGGTGCGGACACATCCTCGGCGATCAGGTCCGCCAGCGACAGGTGCCCCTCGGCGCCGTCGAGGACGATGACCCGCTCGGCGGGGATGCCGACCTGCTCGGCCGCCGTGACCGCCTGCGCCAGCATCGGCGAGACCGTGAACAGCGCCTTGGCGCCGGAGTCCTTCAGCTGCTTGGCGATGTCGGCGGCGGTGTAGAGCGCGTTGATCGTGGTCGCGGTGCCGCCGCCACGCAGAATGCCATGGAAGGCGACCGCGAACTCGGGCGAGTTCGGCGAGTGCAGGCCGACGACGTCGCCGACGCTCAGGCCGCGGGCCGCGAGCGCGCCGGCGACGGCGTTGATCTTCGCGATCAGCGTCCGGTAGTCGGTTTCCTCGCCGGTGGCGCCGTCGATCAGCGCGACCCGGCCCAGGTCCTGTTCGGTGATCGACCCGAACAGGAAGTCGTAGAGACCGAGGTTCGGGATGTCCACATCGGGGTACGGGCTGGTGAAGCTCACGGAGGCACTCCTCGTCCGGGCGGCGAAACTAAGCGCTCGCTCATGTTCCCCGAACCTACCCCGACGCACCCCGGTCCGCGACGCCAGGCGTGCCCGCACCGGGCCATGGCGCGCCGCCGCCCTCGACGCCGCCACCCTCGACGAGGTGCCGGAACGGCTCCAGATTCTTCAGCGACTCCCCGCGCGAGACCCGCCACTCCCATTCCCGCCGAATCGAACTCGCGAACCCGTGCTCGAGCAGGATGTTGAAGTCGCCATCCGCCGCCTCAAGCACCTGCCCGAGCACCCGATCGAGCTCATCGCCGGTGACCGCGTGGGTGCTGATCCGGCCGACGAGATAGATGTCCCCGATCTTGTCGATCGTGTAGTGCACCCCGTACAGGCGGCGGTTGCGGCGCAGCAGGTACTTGTAGACCCCCTCGAAATTCTCGTCCGGCTTGCGGCACACGAACGCCTCGACCCGCACCCCGTGGTTGCCGACGGTGAGCAGGCAGCTCGTCTTGAGCTTGTGCTCCCCCGGCAGCTCGACGACGAACTGGTGGGGCGCGGGCCGCGAAAACTCGAGGTCGCGGTCGGTCAGGGCCGCCTCGATCAGGGTCGCCGTCTCGTTCACCGCAGTGCTCATGCGCGTACTCCTCCCCGCCGGCGCAGTTTCCACAGGCCGCGGCCGCGCCGCTGGGTGAGGTCGCCGCTGCGCCGATAACCGGCGACCGCCCGGTGATAGCTGTCGAGCAGTCCGTCCGCGGTGTGCTCCCACGAGAAGTTCGCCGCGTGCACCGGCGCGTTCCGCGCGAACGACGCCCGCAGCGCGTCGTCGACCAGCACGGTCCGCAGCGCGTCCGCCCAGTCCCCGGTGTCGTGGCCGGGCACCAGCAGCCCGCTGTGGCCGCTGCGCACGGCGACGCCGAGCCCGCCGACATCGGCCGCGACGACCGGCGTCCCGCTGGCCTGCGCCTCGAGCGCGACCAGGCCGAACGACTCGGAGTAGCTCGGGACCGCGACGACGTCCGACGCCCGGTACACCTGCACCAGGCGGTCCGGCGGCTGCGGCGGCAGGAACGTGACCCGCGCGGAAATGCCGAGCTCGGCGGCCAGGTCGATCAGCGAGTCCGGGCGCTCGAGTCCACTGCCGGACGGCCCACCGACCACCAGCACCCGCACCGGAAGGCCGGGCTCACGCCGGTGCAGTTCCGCTGCGGCCCGCAGCAGCACGTCCGGCGCCTTCAGCGGCTGGATGCGGCCGACGAACGTGACGATCAGCTCGGCGGGGTCGAGGCCGAGTTCGGTGCGGGCGGCGGCGCGGTCCCCCGGCCGGTACCGGCCGAGGTCGGCGCCCGGCGCGACGACGTCGATGCGGTCGCGCTCGGCGCCGTAGATGTCGACGAGCTGCCCCGCCTCCTCGGCGGTGTTGGTGATCAGCCGGTCCGCCTCCGCGACCACCTGCTGCTCACCGATCTGCCGGGCCGCCGGTTCCGGGGTGTCGCCGTCCGCGAGGGACGCGTTCTTCACCGCAGCGAGGGTGTGGGCGGTGTGCACCTGCGGCACCCCCCAGCGGTCCCTGGCCAGCCAGCCGACCTGCCCGGACAGCCAGTAGTGGGAATGGATCAGGTCGTAGTACCCGGGTTCGTGGTGCGCCTCCTCGCGCAGCACGCCAGCGGTGAACGCGCACAGCTGGGTCGGCAGGTCGTGCTTGTCGAGACCCTCGAACGGCCCGGCGACGACATTGCGGACCAGCACGCCGGGCGCCGCCTCCACGACCGGCGCGTCCGCCGACGACGTGGCCCTGGTGAAGATCTCCACCTCGATGCCGCGGCGCGCGAGTTGCAGCGCGCTCTGCAGCACGTAGACGTTCATGCCGCCCGCGTCCCCGGTGCCCGGCTGCGCCAACGGCGAGGTGTGCACCGACAGGACGGCCACCCGTCGAAGTCGATGATTCTGTGCTGGCGTCACGACTCCATCTTGCCCTGTCCCCGCCGACGCCCCGCATCGCACCGCGCGAAGGCTCATCCCCCACGGGTGAAGCACCGTCCCCTTTCCGGTGCCACTGTCGGGTCACGAGGCATCGGCCGTCCAGGCGGTGCCCGGTGTCGCCAAGTAGACCGATCGCTCCGTCCGGTGCAGTCCGCGACGAGCCCGGTCCCGTGGAAGGAGAGCCATGACGGATACCGTGTCGGCAAGCGTGAAGGCCCAGCACGACGACGCACAGCAGCGGTTGCCGTTCGGCGACGAGCAGGACTTCGAGGACGCGAGACGCGGCTTCATTGCGGCGCTCGACCCGGGCGTGGTGAAGAACGACGCCGGCAAGGTTGTCTGGGACAGCGACGCCTTCGGCTTCCTGAACGAGCAGTGCCCGGACACGGTGCACCCGAGCCTGTGGCGGCAGTCGAAACTGTGCGCCATGCAGGGCCTGTTCGAGGTGACCAACGGGATCTATCAGATCCGCGGCCTCGACCTGTCGAACATGACCCTCGTCGAGGGCGACACCGGCGTGATCGTGATCGACCCGTTGATCTCCGCGGAAACCGCCGCCGCCGGGTTGGCGCTGTACCGCGAGCATCGCGGCGATCGACCGGTCACCGGGGTCATCTACACGCACTGCCACATCGACCACTTCGGCGGCGTCAAGGGGGTTACCACCCAGGAGGACGTCGATGCGGGCCGTTGCCCCGTGCTTGCGCCCGCGGGCTTCGTCGAGCACGCGGTCGCCGAGAACGTGTACGCGGGCGCCGCAATGGCGCGCCGATCGGCCTACATGTACGGGGCCGCGCTGCCGCGCGGGCCGCATGGCGCGGTCGGGGCAGGACTCGGACCCACCAACTCGACGGGTACCCCGACGCTGATCGCCCCGACCCTCGACATCACGCACACCGGTCAGACCGAGACCGTCGACGGTGTCCGCATCGAGTTCCAGATGACGCCGGGCACCGAGGCGCCTTCGGAGATGAACTTCCACTTTCCGGATCATCGGGCGCTGTGCATGGCGGAGAACGCCACCCACACGCTGCACAACCTGCTGACGCTGCGCGGCGCGCTGGTGCGTGATCCGCACATTTGGTCGAAGTACCTGACCGAGTCGATCAACAAGTACGCGGCCCGCACCGACGTGGTCTTCGCGTCGCATCACTGGCCGACGTGGGGCACCGAGCGGCTGACCGAGTTCCTTTCCGTGCAGCGCGACCTCTACGGCTATCTGCACGACCAGACGCTGCGTGCAATCAACAAGGGCTCCACGGGGATCGAGTTCGCCGAGGATATCCAGCTGCCGCCCGCGATCGAGCAGTCCTGGCATACGCACGGCTACTACGGGTCGGTCAGCCACAACGTCAAGGCGATCTACCAGCGCTACATGGGTTGGTTCGAGGGCAACCCGGCGACCCTCTGGGAGCACCCCCCGGTCGAGTCCGCGAAGCGCCACGTCGAGTTCATGGGCGGCGCGCAGACGGTCCTGGAGAAGGCACGACAGTCGTTCGCCGAGGGCGACTTCCGCTGGGTCGCGCAGGTGCTCAACTACGTGATCTTCGCCGACCCGACCAACGCCGAGGCCACCGCCCTGCAGGCAGACACCCTTGAGCAGCTCGGCTTCGGCTCGGAAAACGGGACCTGGCGCAACTTCTTCCTGATGGGCGCCTACGAGCTCCGCAACGGCGGAATCGGAACCCCACTCGCCACGAACTCCCCGGACATCGCGGGCGCGCTGACCGTCGAGCAGCTGTTCGACGCCATCGCGCTCCGGCTCGACGGTCCGCGATCCTGGGATGCCGACATCACGATCGACTGGCGGGTCACGGACGCCGACCTCGTGCACCGCAGCCGGCTGCGCAACGGGGTGTTGGTGCACTTCGACGTCGACGGCGAGGTGCCCGCGCCCGACGCCACGTTCACCATCAGCAATGCGGACCTGCATCGCCTCCTGCTCGGCGGGGCGGACCTGAGCGAGCAAATCGCAAGCGGCAGCGTGGCGGTCGAGGGAGACGCCGCGAAGCTGGCCACGTTGGTCGGCTACCTCGACGGACCCGACCCCGATTTCGCCATCGTCACACCGTAATCGCCCGGACCAACTCGGTGAGGCCCTCCCGAAGGAAGGGCCTCACCGCTCGGTCCTGATCGGTTTGCTCACGACGGGAGTGCCTCACATGCGTGTCCTCGTTCTCGGCGGTGACGGGTTCTGCGGCTGGCCGAGTGCCCTGCACCTGTCCGCGCACGGCCACCACGTCACGATCGTCGACAGCGGGGTGCGGCGCCGGATCGATGATGAGCTCGGGGTGCAGTCACTGACCCCGATCCGTCCGCTCGCCGAACGGGTTCGGGCCTGGCACGAGGTCACCGGCAACACCATCGGCACCGTCGCCCTCGATCTGGCCCGCGACTACGACGAGCTGGTCGACCTGCTGACGACCGAACGTCCCGACGCCGTCGTCCATTTCGCCGAGCAGCGGGCCGCCCCGTACTCGATGAAGTCGCCCAGCCACAAGCGGTACACGATCGACAACAATCTGAACGGGACGCACAACCTGCTCGCGGCGGTGGTGCAGACCGGACTCGACGCGCATGTGGTGCACCTGGGCACGATGGGCGTGTACGGCTACGAATCGGTGCCCGTCGACCTGCCGGAGGGCTATTTGACGGTGACCTATCCGGACCGCAACGGCGATCCGCACACCAGGGACATCCTCTATCCCACCCAGCCGGGCAGCGTCTACCACCTGACCAAGTCGTTGGACCAGTTGCTGTTTCAGTTCTATGCCCGCAACGACGGCGTCCGGATCACCGACCTGCACCAGGGCATCGTCTGGGGAACCCAGACCGACGACACCGCCCGCGACGGACGCCTGATCAACCGGTTCGACTACGACGGCGACTACGGCACCGTCCTCAACCGGTTCCTGGTGCAGGCCGCGGTCGGGCATCCGTTGACCGTGCACGGGACCGGCGGCCAGACGCGGGCGTTCATCAACATCCGGGACACCGTCCGCTGCATCCGGTTGGCCGTCGAGTCCGGCTCCGAGGTGTCCGCGTCGCGGGTCCGGGTGATGAACCAGGTCACCGAGACCCATCGGGTGACGGACCTGGCCGAGCTGGTCGCGGCGACGACCGGGGCGACCGTCGCGTACCTGCCGAATCCGCGGGCGGAGGCCGACGAGAACGACCTCGACGCCCGCAACGATCAGCTGCTCGGCCTTGGCCTGACCCCGACCCGGCTCGCGACCGGACTGCTCACCGAGTCGGTGGACATCGCGCAGAAGTACGCCACCCGGGTCGACACGTCCCGCATCCCGTGCACCTCCGCGTGGAACGACACTCGCAGGGCCGCAACGGGAGAACCCAGCATCGGGCGACGATGACCACCGAGCCTGGCGACGGATCGACGCTGCGGCGGGAAGGACGACGATGAGCAACGACGGCGAGGACACCGGCGGATCGGGCACGTCAGACCACGACAGCAGCGACCGGGACCGGCCGGGCGGGGCGAGCCCCGACGACACCGGACGCTACTTCAAGGGCGAAAAGGGGCGCACCGTCCCGAGATCGGCGTGGTGGGTGCTCGGTGTCGCCCTGGTCCTGCTGGCCGGCTTCATCGTGGTGCGGCCGTCGTGGTTCACCAAGGACGTCGACGACACCAGTCTCGAGGTTCCACCCGAACGCCACTTCGCGAAGACCCTCGCCGGCTCCGGTCACGCCGACGGGGTCTGGCTGACCGACGACTCCCCGTCGACGAGCTATCTGGTGACCCTGCCCGCGGATTCGGGGCGCGACGAGACCCGGCTGCACCTGACCGGGTCCACGCAGGTCGCCGCCGACAGCACCGTCTTCCTGGTGGTGAGCATGGACGGCCAGCAGGTGTCCAAGACGCAACTCGCCACCGGCGACAACCCCCTCGACACCTTCGTCGACGTCCCCGACCAGGCGGCGGGCGACGGCCGGGTCCGCGTTCAGGTGCGGGCCGAGGGCACCCGCCACGACGAGACCTGCACCCCCGATCATTCGGCGGGGATGCAGGTCCACCTCGACCCGGCCAGCGTGCTCGAGGCGGCGCTGGACCAGCCGATCCACACGGTCCGCGATACGGTCGCCTCGTGGGACCGGGCCCTCACCGTCGTCCTCACCGACCGCGGCGATCAATGGCGCACCACGGCAGCATATCTCGGCATGGCATTGACCCGAGCGGGCCACGACGTCAGCTACACGGACAGCCCGCCGGACGGCGACCTGCGCAACACCATCCTGCTCGGCCCGGCCGCCACCCTCACCGAGGCCACCGGATGGCGGCCCGTCGACGGCGACGCGGCCGCCGTCACCGTCGGCCGGATCGACGGCGCACCGGTGCTCGGGCTCGTCGAGCCGCGCGGGGATCTGCTGTCCACCTTCCTCACCGAGCCGACCGTCGCGACGGCCGACTCCGACACCGCCGATCCCCGCGCCGTCACCCCGGCGACGCCCGGCGGCGACCAGGTGCCGCTCGCGTCGCTCGGCGCGGACATGTCGCGGGGCCAGATCACCGAGACCCGGCGCTGGCGGGTCGGGTACTCCCTCGCCGACCTCCCCGGTGGCAGGGCGCCGGCCTCCGTGCGGGTCGCGGTGCAGCTGCCCGACTCCCCCGACGACCTGACCTGGCTGTTGAATACCGACCTCAACGGCCGCTTCCTCGGCAGTCAGCGGCTCAACGCGACCGGCGGGGTCGCCACGATCGACCTGCCGCCCGCCGACCAACTGCTCGACAACACGCTGACGCTGACCGTGCAGCGCGACCGCGACCTCGGCGGCTGCAACGTGCGGGTGACGAGTTACCCGATCCAGCTGCGCGGCGAATCGGCGCTGCAGTTGGGCGACGATCCGGGTGCCGGGTTCACCGCGCTGCCGCGCCAGTTGGCGCCGGGGTTCGCGGTCTCTCTCCCCGACGCGACCGAGGCGAACGCCGTCGAGCAGCTCAACGCGGTCACTCCCGTCCTCACCGATTTCGTTCCCGCCCAGTACGATCCGGAGTTCCGGTGGGGCGGCCAGCCGGCGCCGGGGCAGCCGTTCATCCTGGTCGGGGACAGTCCCGACGTGGCGCCGCCGGTGCGCCTGGCGGACGGCCGCATCGTCGCGGGCCCGGACCCGACGCCGCTGGACATTTCGGCGTTCGACACCGGCCTGGTCGTCGAGACCGCGACCGGCACCGGCGGCGCCCCCGGACTGGTGGTCCAGTACGCGGGCGACGCCGGGGCCGTCCGGCTGCCCGACTTCGGCCGCGAGTCCGCGCAGATCGTGACCTCGCAGGGCGCCATCGTGGTCAACCCGGACGGCACGATCGCCCCGACCACCCCGGTCCGCCGCGACGCTCCACGATGACCGGGGTGGCACGCCCCAAGGGCGGGGCGATCACCGACCACTTCCGGTCCGTCGACAGCGCCCCGAAGGGCTACGCCGTCGACCGGCCCGCCAGCGCGGCCAACGGATTCCTGATCACGTTCGCGGCGCTCGGCATCCTCGTCATGTGCCTGCGGACCCTGCTGGTCCACACCGTCGACCGGGACCTGCCGCGTGATCTCATCTTCTTCGCGGGCGCCGGGGGGGACGTGGTGTTCCCGCTGCGCATGTTCCTGGTCGTCTTCTTCGTCACCTACGCGGCGTTCGCCTACTCGAACCGCTGGCGGCGGTTGTTCATCGGCGCCGCGCTGCTGGGGAAGTTCGCGGTGTTCTGCACCGTCGTCGACGTCGGCGCCTGGGTGCTGCACGGTTCCGGGATCGTGTCGATCTCCGCGTTCGCGCTGCAGATGCTGTCCGGTCTGGCGGCGCTGGCCCTGTTCCCGCACACCATTCTTCGGCAGGCGCACCTCCCCGATCCGGGTCCGGTGCCGACCAGCCCCGGCACGCCGCGACGGGCGTTCGCGGTGTGGTTCGGCTGCCTGGCGGCGTCGATTCTGGTGACCGCGGTCGCGCTGCACTTCCTGTCCGCGGTCGTGGACGCGTTGAAGGCGTGGGCGATCCTCGGTGGCATCGGCGCAGGCGTCTTCCTGGTCCAGCAGTTGTTCGCGGCCTCGACCGCGTGGTTCGGGGTCCGCGCCCTCGACCGGTCCCGCCGGGCGGGCGCGGGCCATGTCCCACCGGCGGCGATCCTGGTCCCCGCCCACAACGAGGCGCATAGCATCGGCGCCACCATCGCGTCCGTCGACGCGGCCGCCGCGACCTACCCCGGCCGAATCCATCTCTGCGTGGTGAACAACGCCTCCTCCGACGACACCCATGCGGTCGCCCAGCTGGCGATCGACGGATGCGTCAACATCACCGGCGAGGTGCTCGAATGCCCGACCCCCGGCAAGGCGATCGCGCTGAACATGGGCATCGCGCACCTCACCGAGGAGTTCATCGTCCGCATCGACGCCGACACCGTGATCGGCCCTGGCTGCCTGCAGACCGCGATGACCCACTTCGCCGACCCGAATGTCGGGTCCGTCGGCGGCATTCCGATGCCCGCGGAGGAGCGGACGTGGATCGACAAGGTCCGTCTGGTCGAGGTGTACATGCGGCACGGGTTCTTCCAGGTGTCGCTCGACGGCTATCAGGGGGTCCTCGGCGTCCCCGGCATGTTCACCGTGTACCGGCGCAGCACCCTGGTCGAGGTCGGCGGCATGGTCCAGGGGATGAACGGCGAGGACACCGACATCTGCATGCGGTTGACCGCCGCCGGCTATCACAGCATCTCCGACCCGGTTGCGGTGTACCACAGTGAAACTCCGGCGTCGTACGCCCACCTGCGCGAGCAGCGCACCCGCTGGTTCCGCAGCATCTACCACCTCACCGCACGGAATCGCGCGATCCTGTTCGACCGTCGCTCGATGACCGGCACGTTCGTCCTGCCGTTTCAGCTGGTGAACGCGGCCCGCCGGGCGATGCTCGGTCCGCTGCTGCTGTTCGCGGTGATCGCGGAGGTGTTCTTCCGCGCGACGTTCACCACGATGCAGTGGCAGCCGGTGGTGGCAACGCTGCTCGGCATGTCGCTGTTCGTGACGCTCGGGGTGTGCCTGTACTGGCAGCCGCGGGCGGTCAAATACATCCCGGGCTACCTGTGCTTCCGGGTGCTGCGCAGCTACTTCACGCTGCTCGCGGCCCTCACCCTCGTCTACCCCCCGATGCGTCCGCGGCTGCCCCGCCTGCCCCGCTCCGGGCGCCGTCCGGCCCGGTAACGGTCCTGGCGCCAACGATTGTGGCGCAGTTCACTGTCACGTCTTCCGCCCGAGCGGTGTCCCAGGTATGAGGATCACTCGAGTCGAGGGAGGACGTGGTGGAGATGAACGGCACGAGGCGGGTCGTGGTCGTCGGGGCGGGGTACGCCGGCGTGATGGCCGCCAACCGGATCGCGGCGGGACGCCCGGAGGCGACCGTGACGGTGGTCAACCCGCGGGACGAGTTCGTCGAGCGGGTGCGACTGCACCAGTACGCCGCCGATTCCGGTGACGCCACCGTGCCGCTGGCGGGGGTGCTGCACCCCGACGTCGTGCTGCGGGTGGGCACGGCTGACCGGATCGAGGATCGCCAATTGCTGCTGACCGACGGCGAGGTGATCGATTTCGACCACCTGATCTACGCGGTCGGCAGCAGCACCGGCGGCGGACCCGACGGCGCCGAGCACGCGTTCGCGGTCGGCGACCTGGAGGACGCGGAGCGGCTGCGCACCCGGCTGCGGGATCTCGACGCGGGGGCGTCGGTGGTGGTGATCGGCGGCGGCCTGACCGGCGTCGAGACGGCGGCGGAGATCGCCGAGCAGCGCCCGGACCTGCGGGTGCGGCTGGTGTCGTCCGGCCCGGTCGCGGCGAGCCTGGCGCCGCGGGGTCGCCGCGCCGTCACCCGCGCCCTGGCCCGGCTCGGGGTCCGGATTCGGGAGGGAGCGCGCGCGACCCGGATCGAGGCCGACCGGGTGCTCCTGGACGACGGCACCGAGTGCGCTTCCGCTGTCGCGGTGTGGGCAGGCGAGTTCCGGGTCCCGGACCTGGCGCGGCGCAGCGGGCTCCCGGTCGACACGCAGGGCCGACTGCGCACCGACGGGGCCCTGGTGGTCCCGGGCCACCCGACGATCGTCGGGGTCGGCGACGCGGTCGCACCGCCGGACAGCGTCGCCGGACACATCCGGATGAGCTGCCAGGCCGCGATCCCGCTCGGTGCGCACGGCGCCGACACCGTGCTCGCGCTCCTCGACGGCCGCGACCCGGAGCCGCTGTCGATGGGCTTTCTGCTGCAATGCGTCAGCCTGGGGCGGCGCGCCGGCGTCGTGCAGTTCGTCCGCACCGACGACAGCCCGCGGCGCTGGGCGCTGCGCGGCCGGACCGGCGCGCGCGTGAAGGAGCAGGTCTGCCGGACCACGCTGCGGTGGATCGGACCCGGCGCGGGCGGGTACCGCTGGCTGCGCGGTCCGCGGCGGGCGCGCGCAGAACAGGGGGCGATGGTGTGAGCGCCGTCGACACGTTCACCGAGTACCGGCCGCTGCTGTTCACGGTCGCGTACGAGATCCTCGGCAGCGCGACCGACGCCGACGACGTGCTGCAGGACAGCTACCTGCGCTGGGCGGAGGTGGACCCGGCGACGGTCGGGAATCCGCGCTCCTACCTCGCGCAGATCGTGACCCGGCAGGCGCTGAACCATCTGCGCACCACCGGGCGCCGCCGGGAGGACTATGTCGGGAGTTGGCTTCCGGAGCCGATCCGCACCGAACCCGATGCGACAGAAGACATTCTGCTCGCCGAGTCGGTGTCGATGGCGATGCTGCTGGTACTCGAGACGCTGAGCCCGGACGAGCGGGCGGTGTTCGTGCTGCGCGAGGTGTTCGGCTTCAGCCACGCCGAGGTCGCGGCGGCGGTGGGCCGCTCCGAGACGGCGGTCCGGCAGACCGCGCACCGCGCCCGGGGTCACGTGCAGGCCCGCCGCCGCCGGTTCGCGCCCACGTCGGCGGACGCGCAGGAGGTGGCCGGGAGGTTCCTCGGCGCAGCGATGTCCGGCGACATTCAGGCGTTGATGGACCTGATGTCGCCGGACGTCGTGGAGATTTCGGACGGCGGCGGCAAGGTCAACGCCGCGCGCAGGCCGGTGCTGGGCCGCGAGCGGGTGGCGCAGTTCATGACCGGGCTCGGCCGGATCGGTGTCCCCGGCATCCGCTTCGAGGCCGGGGTGGTCAACTCGGTGCCGTCGGTGCTGATCTACTCCGGCGACGTGCTCGACACCGTCGCGATGATCGAGGTGTCCGACGGGCTGGTGTCCGCGGTGTACCTGGTGCGCAACCCGGACAAGCTCACCTCGGTGGCACGGTCCCGGGCCCTGTCCCGCTGAGCCGAGGCACCGCGTCGGGTCAGAGCGCGTCGATGAACGCGCTCACCTCGGCGACGAACCGGTCCGGGTCCTCGACGAACGGGCCGTGGTTGCATCCCTCCCAGTAGGAGGCGGTGGCGTTCGGGATCAACTCGGCGGCGTGCCTGCCCGCGGCGACGTCGACGACGGTGTCGTCGGTGCCGTGCAGGATCAGCGCCGGGACGTCGAGCCCCGCGAGCAGGTCGTCGTGGCCGATCTCCCGCCCGAACAGCGCCGCCCGCACCCGCGGCGGGGTGGCGAGGCTGGCCCCGAACAGCGCCTGGGAGGCGACGCCGTGCTCCCCCGGGCCGGTGAGTGCGGTCCCGAAACTGCCGAGCGCCCGGATCGCATCCCGGGGTTCCTCGGACAGCGCCGCGGGCAGCGCGGCACGCATCGCGGGGCCGACGTGGCCACCCCTCTGGCCCCGTCCGATGCTGGTGATCGCGCCGACCAGGATGATGCCGTCGACGGCGCCGGTGCCGTGCTCGGCGAGGTAGTCGGCGATCACCAGGCCGCCGTAGGACCAGCCGAGGAGAACCGTGTTTCTCTCGATCCCCTCGGCGGCGAGGACGGCGGCGACATCACCCGCCCAGATCTTCGGGTCGTCGTAGCCGGTGTCGGGGGCACCGGAGTAGCCGTGCCCGCGCAGGTCCACCGCGATCACCCGGTACTGCTGTTCCAGCGCGGCCAGCACCGCCGGGCCCCAGCAGGTCATCGACTGCGCCCACCCGTGCAGCAGCACCAGCGGTCGGGCCCCGTCCGGTCCGGTCACCCGGTAGGCGAGGGTGGTGCCGTCGATGCCGGTAGCTTCGCGAAGTGCCATGGACGCCATTGTGCGCGAACCCCGCCGGACCGGGTTCGCGCACGTCGGTCAGACCCGGTCCAGCACCCTTGCCGGTGCCCGCTCGGGCAGCGGATCGACGTCCGCGACGACCGGGTTGATCGAGGGGTCCTCGCCGTCGGCGAACGCCTCCTCGTCGAAGGGACGGCGGCCGCCCAGCACCTCGCGGACCTGCCCGCGGTCAACCGTTTTCGTCCAGGTGCCGATCAGCAGGGTGGCGACGGCGTTGCCGGAGAAGTTCGTCACCGCGCGGGCCTCGGACATGAACCGGTCGATGCCGACGATCAGCCCGACGCCGTCGACCAGGTCCGGTCGGTGGCTCTGCAGGCCGCCCGCGAGGGTGGCGAGCCCGGCGCCGGTGACACCGGCGGCGCCCTTCGACGCGACGATCATGAACACCAGCAGCGACAACTGCTCGGTCAGCGCGAGCGGCTGGTTCAACGCGTCGGCGATGAAGATCGCGGCCATGGTCAGGTAGATCGCGGTGCCGTCCAGGTTGAAGGAGTAGCCGGTGGGCACCACCACACCGACGGTGGTCTTCTGCACACCGAGATGCTCCATCTTCGCGATCAGCCGCGGCAGCGCGGACTCCGACGACGACGTCGCGAAGATCAGCAGGTACTCGCGGGCCAGGTAGCGGACGAGCTTGAAGATCGACACGCCGGCGACCGCGCGCAGGACGCTGCCGAGCACACCGAACACGAACACCAGGCAGGTGAGGTAGAAGCCGAGCATCAGCGCGCCCAGTTGGACGACGGCGCCGAGACCGGTCCGGCCGACGACGTTCGCGATCGCACCGAACGCGCCGATCGGCGCGAGCCACAGGATCATCGACAGGACCTTGAACACCAGCTTCTGCACGTGCCCGATGCCGCGCAGGATCGGCTCACCGGCCGCGCCCATCCCCTGCAGGCCGAAGCCGACGAGCAGCGCGATGAACAGTGCCTGCAGCACGCTGCCGTCGGTCAGCGCGGACAGCATCGACGTCGGGATGATCGAGGCGATGAATCCGGCGGTACCGCCCGCGTCGTGCGCCTTGTCCGCGAGCGCCGCGCCGCTGCCCGCCATGTCGGGGGTCAGGCTCAGACCGGAGCCGGGGTCGAGGAGGTTGCCAACGACCAGGCCGATGCCGAGCGCGACCGTCGACATCCCGATGAAGTAGACCAGCGCGAGGCCCCCGATCCGCCCGACGCTCGCCGCCGCCCGCACCGACCCGATGCCCAGCACGATGGTGCAGAAGATGACCGGACCGATCATCATCTTGATCAGGTCGACGAAGGTGGTGCCGAGGATGCCGAGGGACGTGCCCACCTCCGGCGCCTGCCAGCCGACGAGAACCCCGGCGACGACGGCGACGATGACGCCGATGTACAGCCAGTGGGTGCGGTCCCGGCGTGGCGATGCGGTGGAACTGCTCATGGTGGTTGCCTCACTGTGAGTGCGAATCGGAGGAAACCGACGATCCGCGCCCCGCGCGTGTCCGGTGTCACCTCAGCTTCCGACGAACATCCTGGTGCGGGGGCCGCCGCGGGTGAAGGTTGCGTAACTTGTGTTCAGTCGTGAACGTGCTCACCGCCCCGTCCGCACGCGACAATCGACGGGTGGGGCGACGACGTCGGGAACCGATGAGTGTGGCGCGGCAGCTGCTGATCGTGCAGACGGTGGCGCTCGCCGTCGTCGTCCTCGTCGCGGGCGGGCTGTTCGCGGTCGAGGAGCGACGCGACGCGGATGCCGCGACCCGCCTTGCGGTGACGGACGTGGCCGCGACGACCGCACAGATCCCCGCCGTGGCGGCGGACATCGTCGGACCCGACCCGGTCGGAGCCCTGCAGCCGGTCGCCTCCGCGATCCGCGCGGCGACCGGGGTCGACTTCGTCGTCGTGATGGGCCTCGACGAGATCCGGCTCACCCATCCGCGCCCCGACCGGATCGGGTTGCCGTACACCGGGCACACCGAACCGGCGCGGCAGGGCCGGACGTTCACCGAGACGTACACCGGCAGCCTCGGGCCGTCGATCCGGGCGGTCGCGCCGGTGTACGAGGACACCGGCGCCCTCGTCGGATTCGTGTCGGTGGGGGTGACCCGGCAGAAGAGCTGGGAGCAGTTCCGGGACAGCCTGCCCGGCCTCCTCGGCATCGTCGCGATCGGCCTCGCCGTGTCGACGGCGGGCGCCGTCCTGGTCAGCAGGCGCTTGCGGACGCAGACCCTCGGGCTGTCCCCCGATCAGCTGCGCCGACTGTACGAGCAGCACGACGCGGTGCTCCGGGCGATCGGCGACGGCCTGCTGGTGTTCGGCACCTCCGGGGGTGACGGTCCCCGCGTCGACGTGATCAACGACGAGGCCCGGCGGCTGCTCGGCCTGCCCGCGGACGGCCCGGTGTCGATGGGCTCGCTGCCGGAGACGGTGCGGGCGCTGGCGGAGGATGGGGACGATGCCCGCGACGAGGTGCACCTGACCGCGGACCGGGTGCTGGTCGTGGGGCGGGACGCGGTGCGCTGGGAGGGTCGACGGATCGGGACGGTGGTGACGCTGCGCGATCACACCGAATTGCGGTCCGTGCTCGGCGAACTGGATTCGGTGCGCGGGCTGGCGGAGTCGTTGCAGGCGCAGGCGCACGAGTCGGCGAACCGCCTGCACACCATCATCACGATGGTCGAGCTCGGCAGGCCCGATGAGGCGGTCGCGTTCGCGACCGAGGAGCTCCGGCTCTCCCAGCAGCTGGTGGACCGGGTGACGGCCACCGTCGCCGATCCCGCCCTCGCAGCCCTGCTGATCGGGAAGGTCGATGCCGCGGCCGAGCGCGGTGTCGAGTTGACCGTCACCGACGACACCGCGCTGGCCGCGGTGCCGCTGCGGTCCCGGGACCTGGTGACGGTGGTCGGGAACCTCGTCGACAACGCGATCGACGCGGTGAGCGGGACCGAGGACGCGTGGGTGGAGGTGACGGTGCGGCAGGAGCGGTCGACGGTGGTGATCGAGGTCGCGGACAGCGGACCGGGCATGGATCCGGACACGTTGGCGCGGTCCATGACCCGCGGCTATTCCACCAAATCCGACCACCACGGGTTGGGTCTGGCGCTGGTGGCGCAGACGATCACCCGACGCGGCGGCACCCTCCGCACCGAGCCGTCGCTGGGGTCGCTGGTGGTCGCGGAAATCCCGTTCGGGGGCGCGCCGTGATCCGGGTGCTGATCGTCGAGGACGAACCGCTGATCGCGCAGGCGCACCGCGAGTACCTCGACCGGCTGCCCGGGTTCACGGTGCACGACGTGGTGCACACCGGGAACGCCGCGGTCCGGGTCGCGCAGGCAGCGGCGCGGTCCGCGGAACCGGTGGACCTGGTGCTGCTCGACATCGGGCTGCCCGACGCCAGCGGGCTCGACGTCGCGGCCGCGCTCGGTCTGCTGCGCCCGAACCCCGACATCATCGCCGTCACCTCGGCCCGCGAACTCGATGTGGTGCGGACGGCGGTCGCGCGCGGGGTGGTGCTGTACCTGCTCAAGCCGTTCACGTTCGCCGCGCTGCGCGACAAGCTCGACCACTACGCCGCCTACCGGGCGGCGATCACCGACGCGCGGGGTCCGCTGACCGCGGCGGGCCAACACGACATCGACCGGGCGATGGCCGCACTGCGCGGCACCCCGGCCCCGGTCACCAGCCCGAAAGGCGTTGCGCCCCGGACATTGGACGCGGTCGCGCGGTGTGTCCGCGAGGCCGACGCGCCGCGGACCGCGGCGGAGGTCGGTGCCGCGGTCGGGGTGTCGCGGGTGACGGCCTGGCGCTACCTCGAACGCCTCGCCGATGACGGGGTCCTGGTCCGGCACACCGAGTACGGCCGCACCGGCAGGCCGCAGGTCCGGTATGCGCTCCGCACCCGCAGCTGACGCCGGATCCGCACAGTCGGGAAGGATCTGCCCCGCATTGCGGGGCAGATCCTTCCCGACAACGACGCACGGCGGGGCTCAGACCGTCGGCCTGCCGAACCACCTGGCCAGGTGGGCGTCCGCGTCGGCCTGCGCGTTCCCGACCCACGCCACATGACCGTCGGGACGCAGCAGCGCCGCCGGAACGTCCAGTTCGGCGCTGGTGTCGACGACGTGGTCGACCCGGTCGCTCCACCCGGCGACCGACAGTGCGCCGGTCTGGTCGAGCAGCAGTCCTCGACCGGTGCGCATCCGGTCGTAGAGGGGGCCGCCGGACAGCGCGATGTCGCGCAGCCGCCTGCCGAGCAGGTCGTGGCCCGCGCCGAGGTCGTAGCGGACCGAGATGGCGGTGATCTTCTCGATCAGGTGGCGGTTCACATCGTCGAACGCCATCAGCTCGGTGAGCAGGCGGCGCACCGCCTGCGGCCCCGCCTCGGTGGACAGCAACTCGGCCTGGGCCCGCGTGTTGTCCAGCACGTCCGCGGCCACCGGGCGCCGTTCGGATTCGTAGCTGTCGAGCAGGTCGGGCGGCGCCCAGCCGTTGATCGCGGCAGCGAGCTTCCATCCGAGGTTGAACACATCCTGGATACCGAGGTTCAGACCCTGCCCACCCATCGGTGGGTGGATGTGTGCGGCGTCGCCAGCGAGGAACACCCGGCCGCGGCGGTACGCCTCGGCCAGCCGGGTGGCGTCGCCGAAGCGGGACAGCCACCGCGGCGAGTGCACACCGAAGTCGGTGCCCGCGACGGCCCGCAGCCGCGCCTTGATGTCGTCCAGCGTCGGCGGAGCCGTTCGGGCGTCGGCAACCTCGGCCGCCGGCACCACAACGCGGTACGCGCCGGTCCCGGACGGCCCGATGCCGAATCGCTTCTGGGTCTCCCGGATCTCGGCGACCCTGGCGGACAGGTCCTCCTCCGGCATGGTCACGGCCACCTCGCCGATCAGCGTGTCGGACGTCGACGGCTCGCCGGGGAACCCGACGTCGATCAGCTTCCGGACGGTGCTGCGGCCGCCGTCGCATCCGACGAGATAACGCGCGTGCAGTGCTGTCCCGTCGGCCAATTCGGCGGTGACCCCGTCGGTGTCCTGGCGCACCGCGACGACGCGGCGACCACGCCGAAGGTCGGCCCCCAGCTCGGTGGCGTGATCGGCGAGGATGCCGTCGATCTCCGGCTGCGGAATGCCGAGCACGTAGCCGTGTGCGGTGTCCAGATGCGCCGGTGCCGGTGCGGCGATGCCCGCGAAGAAGCCGCCGAGCGGATACCTCGTGCCGCGCGCCAGGAAGCGGTCGAGCAGCCCGCGCTGCGCCATGATCTCGATCGTCCGCACGTGGATGCCGAGGGCCCGAACGAACGGGGTCGGTTCCCGCTCCCTGTCCAGCGCCACGACGTCGACGCCCCGGAGTCGGAGCTCACCCGCAAGCATCAACCCCGTCGGTCCGGCACCGACAACGATGACATCGGTCATGCGATCCCCTCCTCCGGCAAGGCGTCCGCTTGCCCGCAGCAGGCGAGTCTGCAGCACCACCGGGGCCTTGCCGCAAGCCCCGGGGTCGGCGATATGGTGAAGGGGGCGGAGCGGAGGCGACGCCTCCATCACCACCTTCGTGCGGGGATCCGCGGCTACCATCCGAGCATGGATCTGGATCAGCTGACCGCGTCGATGCCATTCGCCGTCCACACCGGGGTGACCCTGACCGCGGCCGCTCCCGAGGAAACCGTCGGCACCCTCGACTGGGACTCCCACCGCACCACCGCGGGCGCCGGAATGCACGGCGGCGCCGTGATGACCCTCGCGGACAGCGTCGGTGCGGTGTGCGCGTTCCTGAACCTGCCGCCGGGGGCGGCGACGTCGACGACGAGCTCGAACACCGTCTTCACCCGCGGGGTCCGCAAGGGCACCGTCACCGCGACCGCGCGACCGCTACACGTCGGGCGATCCACCATCGCCGTCGCGGTCGAGGTGCGCGACGACGAGGGTCGGCTGGTGGCGCAGGTGACGCAGTCGCAGGCCGTGCTCACCGCCTGATCCGGGTCAGCCCGCGGCGGACAGCACCACCGCGCCGTCGCGGCGGAGGCGCTGCGCCACCGGGTCGGGTACCGGGACCGCGTCCAGCAGGCCTCGGGTGTACGCGTCGCGCGGGTTGCCGAACACCTCTGCGGTGCCACCGATCTCGACCAGTTCGCCGTGCCGCAGCACCGCAACCCGGTCCGCGACCCGGTGCACGACGGCGAGGTCGTGACTGATGAACAGGCAGGCGAAGCGGTACTCCTGCCGGAGGTCCTCGAACAGCGCCAGCATCTCGGCCTGCACCGACACGTCGAGCGCGCTGGTCGGCTCGTCCGCGACGAGCAGTCGCGGCACCAACGCGAGGGCCCGCGCCAATGCGACCCGCTGCCGCTGTCCACCGGACAGTTCGGCCGGGCGCCTGCCCGCGAAATCACGCGGCAGGCGCACCGCATCGAGCAGGTCCGCCACTCGCGCCCGGAGCAGGGCGCCCGAGGCCGCACGGTGCACCACGAGCGGCTCGGCAATCGAATCGCCAACGCTCCGACGCGGATCCAGCGACGCCGCCGGATCCTGGTGCACGAGGGCCACTCCCCTGCGCAGACCGCGGAGTTCGCGCGGCGTCGCCGAACCCAGGTCCGTCCCGTCCAGGGTCACCGCACCCGCGCTCGGCCGCACCGCACCGACGGCCGTGCGGCCGAGGGTGGTCTTGCCGGACCCGGACTCGCCGACGAGGCCGAGCACCTGCCCGGCCGACACCTCGAGGCTCACCCCGCGCAGCGCGTGGAACGCGGTGTTCCCGTGCCGGGCAGGGTAGACGACGTCGAGGTCGCGGATCCGCAGCACCGGAGCACCCGACGCGACGTCCGCGACCGGGGTGCCGTCACCGGGCTCGGGCAGTCGCGGCACCGCGGCCAACAACTGGGTGGTGTACCGCTCCCGTGGCGCCGAGAACAGGTCATGGACACCGCGGTCCTCGACGAGGACACCGCGCCGCAACACCGCAACCCGATCGGCGATGTCCGCAACGACACCCATGTTGTGCGTGATCACCAGGATCGCGGTCCCCCGCTCGTCGCGCAGCGACCGCAGCAACGCCAGGATCTCGGCCTGCACCGTCACGTCGAGCGCGGTGGTCGGCTCGTCCGCGATCAGCAGATCGGGTCCGCCGGACAGCGCGAGGGCGATCACCACCCGCTGCTTCTGCCCGCCGGACAGCTGATGCGGGAACCAGTCGACGCGCACCTCCGGTTCGGGGATCTCGACCTGCCGCAGCAGGTCGATCGCGCGGGTCCGGGCCGCGGCGCGGGAGATCCTGCCGCGCGCCCGCAGCGCCTGGGCGATCTGCCAGCCGACGGTGCGGACCGGGTTCAGCGCCGTCTGCGGTTCCTGGAACACCATCGCGGCGCGGGTCCCGCGCAGCCGCGTCAGCGCCTCCTCCGGCGCGGCGACGACCTGCTCGCCGCCGAGCCGGATCGAGCCGTCGACCGCCGCGCCGTCCGGCAGCAGACCGAGCACCGCCCGCGCCGTCATGGACTTGCCCGAGCCGGATTCGCCTACCAGCGCAACGATTTCGCCCGCGCGGACAGTGAGGTCGAGATCCGACACGACGGGCCGGTCGTGTGGTCCGAACCGGATGGACAGCTGTGCGATGTCGAGGATCGGGTCGGTCATCGTCGTCTACTCCTACTGCTCTCCCCGCCCTGCCCTCCCCCGCCCTGCCCTCCCCCGCCCTGTCCTCCCTCGCCCTGCCCTCCCCCGCCGACCGAATGTGGGATTCGGTCACTCTGAGTGACCGAATCCCACATTCGCTCAGGGCGGGGTGGGGCGGGTGGGGCGGGTGGAGCGAGTGAGATGGGTGGGACAGGTCGGGCGGGTGGGACGGGCGGGGTGGGTGGGATGGGTGGGTGCGGGGTGGGGCGGGTGGATGGGTGGATGGGAGGGGTGGGGGGTGGGTCAGGACCGGCGGGCGGAGCCGAGGGCCTGGGCGATCAGCAGGAATCCGAGCACCAGCGCCGCGACGACGGCCAGCGGACCGACCACGAACGCCGGGTTCGCGTCGAGATTCGGGACGGCATCGGCGACGATCGAGCCCAGCGACGGTGCCGGTGGCCGGACGCCGATCCCGATGAAGCTCATCCCGGATTCGACGAACACCGCCACCGACATCGCCAGCGCCAGTTGGACGGCCAACGGCTCGGCGGCGTTCGGCAGTACGTGCGTGCGCAACGTCCACCAGCGGGACGCCCCGATCACCTCGGACGCCTCGACGAACGGCAGTTCCCGGATCCGGAGTACCTGGGTCCGCACGGTCCTACCGAACGCGGGGATCTCGGCGACCACGATCACGATCCCGACGGTCACCGCGCCGGGGCCGACGATCGCGGCAAGGGCGATCGCGAGGATGAGCGCGGGGAACGCGAGCACGACGTCGAACACCCGCTGCGCGACGACGTCCGCCGCCGGGTGCAGCGTCGAGACGAGGCCGAGCAGCGAACCCAGTACCGCGCCGATCGGCACGGCAATCAGGATGATCTGCAGGTTGATCCGGATTCCGTGCAGCACACGGGAGTACACGTCCCGGTTCACCTCGTCCGTGCCGAACCAGTGCGTCCCGTTCGGGCCAAGCAGGTTGGCCCCGGTGATCTGCTCGGTCGGGTCGAACGGTGCGATCCAGTGCGCCAGCAGGCCCGCCGCCGACACCGCCAGCACCAGGAGCACGCCGGCCAGCCCCTGCCCGCGGGTGAGGGCGACGAGCGCCGAACCGCGTCGGGCCGGTGCGGCGGGTGGCGTGCGGTCCGCGACCGCGGGGCTCTCGATCTCGGACACGCTCATGACGCTCCCCCGATCCGGACCCGCGGATCCAGGTAGGCGTGCACAACATCGGTAACGAGCTGAACGATCACGAAGACCGACACCGCGATCAGCAGCAGCACCTGCACCACCGGATAGTCGCGGCGGCTGATGCCCTGTTCGATCAACTGTCCGATGCCGGGCCACGCGAAGATCGCCTCGACGAGCACCGCGCCGCCGAGCAGCTGCCCGGTCTGCAGCCCGAGCACGGTCAGCATCGTCGGTAGGGCGTTGCGCAATGCGCTGCGGGTGACCAGGTTCCAGCGCGAGACCCCAAGCGCGCGGGCGGTCAGCAGGTACGGCTGCCGCATCTCGGTGCGCAGAGCCTCGGTGAGGAAACGGGTCAGCGCGGCGGCGACGGGCAGACCGAGGCAGATCGTCGGCAGCGCGAGGTACTGCAGCGAGATGTCGGGGCGGGCCAGGAACCCGTCCGGGGGGACGCCGCCCGCCGGCAGCACGGGAGCCAGCACCGCGAAGGCCAGCACCAGCAGGACGCCGGTCACGAAGGTGGGAAGGGCGACGGCGAGGGTGTTGACGCCAGCGACCAACCCGGTGAGCCAGCGCGTCGGCCACACGACGACGGCGACGGACAACGCGAGGCTCACCACCACCGCGAGCAGCAGGGCGGCGACCGCCAGCACGACGGTGTTGACGAGCGCGGCACCGACAAGGTCGGCGATCGGACCGCCGAGAACGAACGAGCTGCCGAGGTCGAAGGTCGCAACGCCCCCGATCCAGGACAGGTACTGCGCGGGAATCGACCGATCCAGGCCGAGCGCATTCTGGACCGCGGCAATGGTTTCCGGTGTCGCATCCGGGCCGGCGAGGGTGCTGGCCGGATCACCGGGGACGAGTCGAAGCACGAAGAAGATCAGCAGTGAGGCCACCACGAGGACCACCACAGCCGAGGGCACCCGACGCGCGAGGTAGCGCATCATGGCAGGCTCCTTTCTCAGGCGAGGTAGGTGTCGGTCAGCTGGAGCTCGGACCGTTTGGTCCACGAGATGCCCTGCACCGCTTCGGCCGCCGCAATCTGGTTGAGGATCACGCCGATCTCGATCAGGAACAGGTTGTCGAGCAGTTCGTCGCTCACCGCCCCGTATGCGGCGATGGCCTCGGCGCTGGTGCCGTCCGGCACCTGCCAGGCCGCGTCGGCGGCCGCGACGTACTCGGGACTGTCGAAGCGGGATGCGTTCTTGCGGGCGTTGAACGGGTAGGCGCTGACCGTCAGCGTGGACGGCACGTACTGCGCCCACGAATGGAAGGTGACCCACAACCCGGGGAAGCGTGCACCGATCAGATTCTTGACAAAGGTTGCGTACTCCTGCGGGTCGAGCGTGGTCGCGATACCGATATCGGCGAGGTTCGCCTGCACGATCTGCGCGGTCGCCTCGTAGAACGGATTGCCCGCCCCGTAGGACAGGGTCAGGTTCGGCACGGCACCACCGGATTCCGTCAGCAGGTCCCTCGCCGCGGCGAGGTCACGGGGATAGGTGGAGTTGCGGGCCTCGTCGTATGCGGGCGACGACTTCGGCCACGGCAGGTTCACCGGGTAGCCCGAGCCGCGGAACACCTCGGTGACGATCCGGTCGCGGTCCAGCGCATGGGCGATGGCCTTGCGCACCCGGAGATCGCCGAGCGCCGGGTGCGTCACATTGGTGCCGACGTACACCTGGAGTTCGGCCCCCTCCAGCGGGATAGCCTGGTAGCCGGCGGTGCTGCCCAGCGTTTCGACGTCCCGGTAGTTCAGTCCGTTGGCCAGCTGCACCTGACCGGAGCGGAGCGAGCTGAGCAACGCCTGCGCGTCCTGAATCACCGACACCTCGACCCGGTCGAGGTAGGGCCGCTCCGGGATCCAGTAGTTCTCGTTGCGTTCGAACGTCAGCGCGGTGTTCGGGGTGCGCGCGGTGAGCCGGAACGGTCCGGTCCCGATGAAGGCCTCGCCTGCGGCGAGCCTGTCGATGGACTCCCGGTCGAGGATCGGGACCGTGTCCAGCAGATCGAAGATGTTGCCAAGAGGGTGCGCGAAGGCGAGCACCAGCCGGTGCGGATCGGAGGTGTCGAAGGCCGTGATCGCGGCGGCCGTGCCGCGCAGCTGCGCCGTCCATTTCGGGTCCGCGTACGTGCGGATCGAGAACTCCGCATCCGCCGACGTGAAGGGGCGACCGCTGTGGAAGGTCACGTCGTCGCGCAGGTCGAGAGACAGCGAGAGCCCGTCCGCGGCGAGCTGCCACCCGGTCGCGAGCCGCGGTCGTGGCTCGACCCGGTCGTGCGGGTAGCTGATCAGGCTGTCGTAGGCCAGCCCGATCACGACGGTCGACCCGGCGGTGTTGGTCAGGAAGGTCGCGGGCAGCACGTCCTCGGAGATCCCCGCCTTGAGGGTTCCGCCGCGGACCGGTTCGGCGGCGCCCGCGGCACCGGCCTGCTGTTCCTCGACGGCCGACGCGCAGGCGCCGAGCAGTCCGGTACCGAAGATCGCGGCGGCAGCGATCCCGGCGCCGCGGAAGAAGGTGCGCCGATCGAGATGTGTGCCGAGAGGTGAAGTGCTCACTGGTGGTTCGTCCTTCTGATGGAGGTGAGGGGGTCTGCGTACAGAGAGCTCAGCGAGACGACGCCCGCCGCAAACTCCTGAACCCGGTTGCCGAAGCCGGTGATCCGAATGTCCGTGCGGGACAGGGTCGATGTCCGCGCAAAGGCCTCGGCGACGTGCGGAACTCCCGCGGGGTGCTCGGTGAAGGCCTGCCCGCCGAGGATCACCCGGTCGGGGTTGAACAGATCGCGCAGCATCGCGACCGTCCGGCCGAGGATCCGGGCCCGCTCGACCAATAGCTCCTGCGCGGCACGGGATCCGGACGCGGCCGCTCGATACACCGCGCCGATGCTCGCGTCGGCGGCGGCGATGCCGGGCACCCCGGCGTCGGCGGCGGCGGTGATCGTCGCGCGGTCGCCCACCGTTGCCTCGAGGCACCCGCGCGCGCCGCACGGGCACGGCGTCGACGAGCCGGTCGGCAGGTGCGCGATCGATCCGGGTCCGTTCGTCGGGGTGTGCACCCGACCGTCGATTGTCACTGCGACTCCCACGGTTTCGCGCGCATAGAAGTACAGGCCGGTGCCGACCGCGGCGTCGTCACCGGGGCGATGCGGCGCAAGCAGCAGCTCGGACGCCGCCATCGCCTCGACGTGCGGCGCCACCGACACCGGGAGGCCCAGTCCCCCGCCGATGGCCGGCCCGACCGGCGCCCCGGACCACCCGAGCCGCGGATGATCGACGAGGCCGGTCACCGGATCGACCCGGCCACCGAGTGCGACGCCAACCCACAGCGGCCGACGCCGATGCCAGCGGCCGACGAACGCCCGCGCGCTGTTGGCGATTCGCGCCAGCGCCAGGTCCTGCGGCCCGGTCGGGGTGGGAACCTCGACACCGCCGAGGATCCGACCCCGGAGGTCGATCGCGACGATCCCGGTGACGACCGCCCCGATGTGCACGCCGACGGTCAGGTAGGGCTCGTGGTCAACCTCGAACGGCACCCGCGGTCTGCCGACCGCACCCGATATGGCGAGGTCGGCGCGCTCCCTGAGCAGGCCGGCGTCGATCAGCGCGGCCACCTGGCGGTTCACGGTCGCGGTACTCAGCCCGGTGGCCCGCGCCGCGGCGTCGCGGGACACCGGCCCCCGCGCGCGGGCGACCCGGAACACGGCAGCGGCAGGCGAATCTCCCACCCACAGGTCGGGTCGAACGATCGGGGCGGGTGCTGCGGGGCGACGGACGGGGCGGACGGGGCGGCGGACGAACTGGGGCGAGCGGGCAGCGGACGGCAGGGTCGAAGTGGACACACGAGTTCCTTGCGCTTCGTCCTGAACAGGACACGGCCAACGGTCGGAGCGCGCTGCCGACGGAACCGGCCGCGTCCCTGGGGGTCCCGGGAACGGCCGGTCACGCCCGACGAGTGCGGGCGGTGTCGCAGAGGAAGGCGGCGGCGCGGGCTAGCGAGAAATACCGCTGGGGGAACAACACAGTTCCCGCGCATGAGGCAAGCGGGAACCCAGAGCGGCGGTCACGTAGGTGACCCGCATCGGGGTACGGCTGCCGGAAGTCATGGGCGAGAACGTAACACCCACCGAATTCTCCTGCAAGCGAGGGGAAATACCCGTGTCGGCCCGCGGTTGGGATCACGGTGACCGGAACCCTTGGCCGCGGCCACCCGCCCCGGTTCCATGGGAACCACGAACCGCCCTTCCGCTCAGCGACGACGAAAGGTCCCTCATGTCCCTCGATTTCGCTTCCCGCCCGGCCAGGCCCGCCACCCCGTCCGTCACCCGACTCGGCGCCCGCATCGGTGCCCGCATCGACGGCATCACCCTCGGCGGCGACCTCGATCCGACCACGATCGACCTGATCCGCACCGCCCTGCTCGAGCACAAGGTGATCTTCTTCCGCGGCCAACAGCATCTCGACGAGAACGGCCAGTACGAGTTCGCTCGGCTGCTCGGCGAGCCGACCACCGCGCACCCGACCGTCACCTCCCGAGGAGAGCGCATCCTGCCGATCGACTCCGAATACGGCCGCGCCAACAGCTGGCACACCGACGTCACGTTCGTCGATCGGATCCCCAAGGCGTCGATCCTGCGTGCCGAGGTGCTGCCGCCGTACGGCGGCTCAACGACCTGGGCATCAACCACCGCCTCCTACGAGGCCCTCCCCGACCCGCTCAAGGCGCTGGTCGAGCATCTGTGGGCGACCCACACCAACGTCTACGACTACGCCGCGAGCACCGCAGAGGACGTGAACGCGACCACCTCCGACTACCTCGACGAGTTCCAGTCCACCTACTACGAGACCCGGCACCCGGTGGTCCGGGTGCACCCCGAGACCGGCGAACGATCCCTCCTCCTCGGCCACTTCGTCAAGAGCTTCGTCGGCCTCGGCACCACCGAGTCGCAGGCGCTCTTCCAGCTGCTGCAGGCGCGGATCACCAAGCTGGAGAACACCACCCGGTGGAACTGGGAGGCAGGCGACGTCGCGATCTGGGACAACCGGGCCACCCAGCACTACGCGATCGACGACTACGACGGCCAGCGTCGGCGCCTCACCCGGATCACCCTCGCGGGCGATATCCCGGTCGACGTGCACGGCGAGCGCAGCCGGATCGTCTCCGGCGACGCCTCGCACTACTCACCCATCGACGCCCCGGTGCGGGCCGCGGGCTGATGACCGTCCCCCCGCACGCCCGAGGCTACGAGGGCTTCACCGGCCGCATCGGCCGCACCGTCGACGACTCGACCCCCGCATGGCCGGATGCACCGGCGGCAGCGCCGGGGTCCCCGAACATCGTCGTCGTGCTGGTCGACGACATGGGGTTCAGCGACATCGGCCCGTTCGGCTCCGAGATCGACACCCCCCACCTCGACCGGCTTGCCGCCTCGGGTGTGCGACTGACGAACTACCACACCACCCCGCTGTGCTCGCCGTCCCGGGCGGCGCTGCTGACCGGCCTGAACCCGCACCGCGCCGGCTACGGCTTCGTGGCGAACGCGGACCCCGGATTCCCCGGACTGCGGCTGGAACTGTCCGACGACACCCAGACCCTGCCGGAGATCCTCCGGGCCGGCGGGTACGCGACGTACGCGGTCGGCAAGTGGCACCTGGTCCGGGACGCAAACCTCCGCCCCGGCGCGACCCGGGACTCGTGGCCAACGCAGCGCGGGTTCGACCGCTACTACGGTTCGCTGGAGGGACTCAACTCGTTCTTCCACCCGAACCAGCTGGTGTCGGACAATTCGGCCGTCGACATCGAGGAGTACCCGGAGGGCTACTACCTGACCGACGACCTAACCGACAAGGCGGTGTCGTACCTCAGGGACCTGCGCGCCCATGACGCGGATAAGCCGTTCTTCCTGTACTTCGCCCACGTCGCGATGCACGGACCGTTGCAGGCCAAGGACTCCGATATCGCCAAGTATCGGGGCCGGTACGCGCGGGGCTGGGACGCGGTGCGGCAGAGCCGCTTCGCCTCGCAACTCGCGCAGGGCCTGTTCCCGGCGGGGACCGAGCAGGTTCCCCGGAACGTCGAGCCCGGATTCGATGTGCCCGAATGGGATTCCCTCGACGCCTACCGGCGGGCCCGGTTTGCCCGGTACATGGAGGTGTACGCGGCGATGGTCGACTCGGTCGACCAATCCGTCGGGCGGATCCTGGACACCATCGAGGACTTCGGCGAGCTCGACAACACCATCGTCGTGTTCACCTCCGACAACGGCGGCACCGCCGAGGGCGGCCCGGAGGGGACGCGCAGCTACTTCGCCGAGTTCGCGCGCGTCCCCGACCCGGAGTGGGCGGGCGACGTCCCCCACGACGAGGCGCTGATCGGATCGGCGCGGCTGGGCGTGCACTATCCGCGGGGGTGGGGGCAGGCGTCGAACACCCCGTTCCGGTTCTACAAGGGGCAGTCGTTCGCGGGCGGGGTCCGGGTGCCGTTCGTGCTGTCCTGGCCGGCGGGTCTGCGGAAGGGGCACGGGGACAACGGCGTCCGGGACCAGTTCGCGTACGTCACCGACCTCACCCCCACCCTGCTCTCGCTCGCGGGTGTCGGCGTTCCCGGCCACCGGAAGGGGGTGCAGGTCAAGGCATTCGACGGTGTCGACGCATCGGCGATGCTGCACGACCGGGCAGCATCGAGCACCCACACCGAGCAGTACACCGAGATGGTCGGGAACCGTGGGTTCTACCGTGATGGCTGGAAGCTGCTGGCCCTGCGGCCGGAGGGCGACGTCGACGCCCCGCGGTGGCAGCTGTTCGACGTGCGGGCCGACCCCACCGAGATCCACGACGTCGCGGACCGGTATCCGGAGACGGTGGCCGAGCTGGCCGCCGCGTGGGACGAGTCGGCATGGGCGAACACCGTCTTCCCGCTGCTCACCCCGGCGGGGTTGGCCACCCGCCGTCCTGCCGAGCTGACGCTGGCCCGTCCGGTTCGCATCGTGCCGGGGACACCGACCCTGGAGCGGTACCGGTCGTCTCAGTTGATCGCCTTCCGGGACTTCGATATTCGGGTGGATCTGACGGCGTACGTAGCCGGCGACGAGGGCGTGCTGGTCGCCCACGGCGACGTGCAGGGCGGGTACCTGCTCTATGTCGAGGACGGTCACCTGGTGTTCGGCGTCAACAGTTACGGTCGCTACGCCTGCGTCGACGCCGGGCCGTTGCCGCCGGGCACCCGGCGGATCGAGGTGTCCGCCGTGGTGGCCCGACGGCTTCGGTGGGACTTCACGATCCGCGTCGACGGCGAGGACGTCGCTCGTCTGCTCGGGCAGGTCCAGCTCGTCGGGATGGCGCCGTGGACCGGCATCTCGGTCGGTGTCGACGCCCGCGGGCCGGTGTCGTGGGAACTGCGAGAACGCCGAGGACCGTTCCGGTACACCGGGAAGCTGACCGCGGTGACGTACTCCCCCGGACCGGTCGGCGTCCCACCCGCCGCGGTGCGGGAGATCGAACGCGAGGCCGAGTACGCGGCCGACTAGAGGCGCCTACGCTGAGGGCCATGACCATTTCGCCGCAGGATCAAGTCGCCGTCGTCACCGGAGCGAGCTCCGGTATCGGGGAGGCCACCGCCCGCACGCTGGCGGCGCAGGGCTTCCACGTGGTGGTCGGGGCCCGTCGCGTTGACCGGCTCGAACGGCTCGCCGAGGACATCGGCGGCACCGCACTCGAACTGGATGTCACCGACGACGACTCGGTGGACGCGTTTGCCGCGGTCGTGCCGCGGGTGGACGTGCTCGTCAACAATGCGGGCGGCGCGAAGGGCCTTGCCGCGGTGACCGACGCCGACCTCGACGACTGGCGCTGGATGTGGGAGACGAACGTCCTCGGCACCCTGCGGATGACGAAGGCGCTGCTGCCGAAGCTGATCGCGTCGGGCGACGGCCTGATCGTCACGATCACCTCGGTTGCCGCGTTCGAGGCGTACGACAACGGGTCCGGCTACACGTCGGCGAAGCATGCGCAGGCGGTCCTGCACCGGACCCTGCGCGGCGAACTGCTCGGTCAGCCGGTGCGGCTGACCGAGATCGCGCCCGGCGCCGTCGAAACCGAGTTCTCCCTGGTGCGGTTCGACGGCGACGAGGAGCGGGCCGCGAAGGTGTACGAGGGCATCACGCCCCTGGTGGCCGCGGACGTCGCCGAGGTGGTCGGGTTCGTCGCGTCCCGGCCCTCGCACGTGAACCTGGACCAGATCATCATGAAGCCGCGGGACCAGGCCGCCCCCGGCCGGTTCGCCAGGAAGTAGCGCGGGTCAGCCTGCCGGCGCCGCGACCGGGGTCGCGGCGGCGGGCAGCGCGGACATCGACTGCCAGGTCGGCCAGTCGATCGCCCAGTCGTAGATGTCGCCGTCGGCGGCCGACAGGTCGATGCGGGTGCCGGTCACCTCGACGGGGTCGCCGTACCGCGCGGTCCCGAAGTACTCGGCCGCGTCGGACATCGACAGGTTGATGCAGCCGTTGGTGACGTTCGCTGCGCCCTGCACCCCGGTGGTCAGCGGGTTCGCGTGGATGAATTCGCCGTTGTTCGAGATCCGCACCGCCCAGCGTTCGCGGACGTTCTCGTAGTACGGCGGGTTCGACATCAGGAAGTCCTCGTACTTCTCGGTGACCACGTGGATTCCGCTGCGGGTGACGTTCCGGTCCTCGTTGCCCTCGCCATAGCTGACCGGGATGTCCATGATGGTCTCGCCCTCGCGGACGACCTGCATGCGGTGGCTGGTGGCGTCCGCCTTGACGATCTGGCCGCGGCCGATCGTGAAGTCGAGGGTGAAGTCGGATTCGCCGTACGCGCCGTCGCCGTAGTCGACTCCGTACAGGTTCCCGGCGACGTGCACGGCGGTGCCGGGCGTCCAGTACTCGCGGGGGCGCCAGTGCACCCGCGAGCCGCCGTCGTCGGGAAGCCACGCCCACGATCCGATGGTGGGCGGGGTGGTGGTGATCGTCAGCGCCTTCTCGACGGCGGCCTTGTCGGCGACCGGGGCGTCGAACTTGAGGATGACCGGGGCGGCGATGCCGACCTCCTGCCCGTCCGCGATGTAGGTGGTCAGGGAGGTCACCGAGCGCGGGGCGACGGTCGTGAACGCGCCGCGTACGGGCGCCGAGTCGCCGTCGGTGCCGACGGCGGTGCCGGACCAGGTGTAGGTGGCGTCGTAGCCGAGGGGTTCGGTGACCGTGTAGGTCCGCTGGTCCGCCGACAGCGCACCCTGCACGATCTTGCCGGACGGGCTGGTCAGCGCGACCCCCTGCAGGGTGCCGTCGGTGACGCTCAGGGTCACCGGTGCGGTCGGGCTCACCCCGTCCGCGCCGTCGGCCGGCGTCTGGGTGACGACGGCGGCCGGGTCCTTCGCGGGCTGCGCCGAGGGGTCGACGGCACCCGAGGCGCACCCGGCGATCAGCGCGACCACCGCCGTCAGCAGTGCGAGCACCGTCAACCGGCGTGTCCGTTTCGTCCGAATACCCTGTTCAGCCACGCAATCCACGGTACCGACGATCACCGCCGGTACCGGTGCCTACCTGGTCACACCGTGAACCCGACCGTGACCGGCTCCGGTTCCAGGCGTACCCCGAAGGCGTCCTCTACCCCGGCGCGGACGTCCCGCGCCAACCCGAGCAGATCCGTCGCGGACGCCGTGCCGCGGTTCGTCAGCGCGAGGGTGTGCTTCGTCGACAGCCGGGCCGGCGCGTCCGGGCCCGGGTACCCCTTCCCGAATCCGGCCCGCTCGATCAGCCAGCCCGCCGACAGTTTCGTGCCACCGGCGCCGGGGTAGCGGGGCACCGCGACGTCGCCGAGGCGGGAGCGGATCGCGGCAAGGACGCCGGGCAGGTGATCGTCGGCCACGACCGGATTGGTGAAGAAGGAACCGGCGCTCCAGGTGTCGTTGTCGCCGTCGTCAAGGACCATGCCCTTGCCGGACCGCAGCCGCAGGACCGCCTCGCGCACCGTCGCAACCGGCCGCCGTTCGCCCTCCTCCGCCCCGAGCGAGGTCGCCAGTTCCCGGTACCGCAGCGGCGCGCTGAGACCGTCGGCGGCGGCGTCGAACTCGACCGCCAAGACGACCGCGGCGTCGGTGTGCTTGAGAATGCTGGTGCGGTATCCGAGTCCCAGGTCGGCGGGCTCGACCCAGCGCACCTCCCCTGACGTGCGGTCGAGAAGTCGGACCCGACGCAGCAGGGAGCCGACCTCGACGCCGTACGCGCCGACGTTCTGCACCGGGGTCGCGCCCGCGGAGCCGGGGATCCCGGACAGGCACTCGAGCCCGCCGAGACCCGCGGCGACCGCTGCCGCGACCACGTCGTCCCAGCCTGCCCCCGCCTCCGCGGCCACCACCCGGGCATCGAGCCGGATCCCGTCGTTCGCGACGCGGACGACGACGGCGTCGACGCCGGCATCGGAGACAAGGAGGTTCGAGCCCCCGCCGAGGATCAGCACCGGGACCCCGGCCGTGTCCAGCGCCCGCACCACCCCGGCGACGGCCTCGGCGGTGCGGCAGGTGAGCATCGCGCGGGCGGGGCCGCCGACCCGCAACGTCGTCAGCCGCGACATCGGCACGTTCACATCCAGTTCGGCGCCGAACTCGGCCGCCACGTCCTCCGCTACCCGCACGACTGCACACGGTAGCGTGCCCGGCATGGCCCGCCGCATTCCGCATTCGTCCAGTTATCCCCAGCCGGTGGCGCGGGTCCACGCCGCCCTGACCAGCGAGGGGTACTGGCGGGACCGGATCGCCGAGGCGGGCGGGGAGCATGCGCGGGTGGATCGTGTCGACGTCGGCGAGGCCACGATCGCCGTCGAGATGACGCAGACGATTCCCGCCGAACAGCTGCCGTCGATCGTGACGAAGATCCGTCCGGGCGACCTCGAGATCAGCCGCACCGAGGACTGGGGGCCGCTCGCCGGTGACCGCGCGACCGGCACGTTCACGGCGCGGGTCGCGGGGCTGCCCGGCGAGCTGACCGGCACCCTGACGCTGGACGGCGACGCCACCGGGGCGACGGTGACCCTGGATGGCCGGGTGCAGGTGTCGCTGCCGCTAATCGGCGGCAAAGTCGAGGCGGTGATTGCGGACCGGATCGAGGAACTGCTCCGGCACGAGGACGAGTTCACGGCCGCCTGGCTGAGTGGAAACAAGTAGTTCGAAGGGCATGTAATCTGCCCGACTATGTCACGCCGAATCGAACTGACCCTGACCTACAACGCGCCCGCAGCGGCCGTCCACCACGCACTGACCAGCCGCGACTTCTGGCTCCCCCGCGTCGAGAAGAACGCCGAGAACGGCGTCACCCTGGACCACCTCAAGGACGGCCCGGGCACGGTCGACTGCCAGATCAGCCAGGTCCTCGACAAGGACTCGCTGCCGTCGCTGGTGTCCAAGGCCGTCAAGGGTGACCTGGTCCTGACCCGCGGCGAGGCCTGGGGCCCGTTCGAGAACGGCCAGGCCAACGGCAAGTTCACCGTCACCACCACCGGGCTGCCGATCACCGCCTCCGGCACCGCCGTCCTCACCGACGCAGGCGCGCAGTCGACGATGACCCTCGAGGGTGACGTCGAGGTCGCGATCAAGCTGATCGGTGGCGCCGTCGAGGGCATGGTCGCCGACCAGGTCGTCGAGATCCTCGGCCGCGACCAGGCCGCCGTCGAGGAATGGGTCGCCGCGAACGCCTGATCCCGCCATCGGACCGGTGTGGTCGATGCGTGCCGAGCCGGTAACCTGCCGGTCATGGCTCGCCGCATCGACTACTCCGCCCGGTACACCCACTCGCCAGAGAAGGTGTACGCCGCGCTGGCCGACCGGGACTACTGGGAGGCGCGGATGATCGAACTGCGGAAGTTCTCGGACAACGACGTGGAGTCCTTCGAGGTCACCGACTCCGGCGTCGACCTGGTCTTCCATCACGTGATTCCCCGCAGCTCCCTGCCCGACATCGCGCAGACGGTGATGAAGAAGGACATGATCATCACCCGCAAGGAGCACTACAGCGCGTTCGGGGACCCGGTCACCGGCACCTACGAGGCATCCATCCCGGCGGGACCGGGCAGCCTGTCCGGCACGATGTCGCTGTTCGGCACCGACACCGGGTCGACCCTGCGGACGTCGTCGGAGGCGAAAGTGTTCATCCCGTTCGTCGGCGGCAAGCTCGAGCAGCTGATGCTGGTCAACCTCGTCGACCTGTTCCGGACCGAGGCCCAGGTCACCGCCGACTGGCTCGCCAAGCAGTAGCCGCGGCCCACCATGAACCGCGCCGCCAAACCGGACGGCGTCATCACCCGCGGCACCACCGGCATCAACCGGTTACGGCGCAGCGACCGCTGGCTGATGCACCGCCCCCGCATCGCGGACCTGCTCCGGTCCGCCCCCGACCCGCTGGTCGTCGACCTCGGGTACGGCGCCCGTCCCGACACCACCTTCGAGCTTGCCGCCCGGCTGCGGACCGTCCGGCCGGACCTGCGAGTGGTCGGCCTGGAGATCGATCCGGCGCGGGTGGTGCCCGGCCGGGACGGGGTCAGCTTCGCCCGCGGCGGCTTCGAACTCGCGGGCCTGCGGCCGGTGCTGGTTCGGGCGTTCAACGTGCTCCGGCAGTACCCGGAGGACGCCGTCGCCGGTGCGTGGACGCGGATCCGGTCGTCGCTGGCCCCCGGCGGGCTGCTCGTCGACGGCACCTGCGACGAACTGGGGCGACGCTGCGCGTGGGTGCTAGTTGCCGAGGACGGCCCGGTGTCGCTGACGTTGGCGTGGGATCCGTTCGACGTCACCCGACCCGGTGACGTGGCGGAGCGGCTACCGAAGGCGTTGATTCACCGCAATGTCCCCGGCGAGGGGGTGCACGAGCTGCTGCGCGCCGCCGATCGCGCGTGGGCGGCGGCGGCCCCGAACGCCCCGTTCGGGCCACGGGTCCGGTGGCGCGCCACCCTGGACATGCTGCGCGCGGAGGGCATACCGGTGGAGGTTCCGCGCAGGCGCCTGCGGGACAACGTGCTCACGGTGCCGTGGTCGGTCGTCGCGCCGTCGGGCAGCTGACCCGCTTGCCCGCGGTCACGCCCACGCCGACAGCGCCCGCCGCACCCGCTGACGCACCCGGGTGGTCCCCACGTCGGAGCCTGCCTCCAGTTCGTCGCGGTCGAGTCGGCCGATCGCGAGGGCGTCGCCGACCACCTCGTCGAGCACCCACTGCGACACCCCGCCGTCCGCGAGGTCGAGCACCGTCCGCAGCGGTGTCGTGATCCGGAAGGCGCCGGTGTGCTCGGTGTCGCCGAGGGCCAGCTCGCTGTGGTGCACCGCGACCCGTTCCAGACGCGGATGCCCGTCGTCGGCCGCGGTCACGTGCAGGAAGCTGGGATGCAGATGGCCGAGCCCGTGCAGCTCGGCGGCGCTCTGGTGGGAGACGACGGCGCCGTCGAGCCGGACGCAGCACCGCGCGACGTCGTCGAGGTCACCGGACCGCCACGGCATCAGCCGGAACACTCCCGGGTCGGGTTGCGACCACACCCCGGCGACCACCGCGTCGGCCATCTCCTCCGCCGAATACCCGCAGGCCCTGGCCTGCGCCGGGGTGAAGTAGCCGTCCTGCGCGCCTGCCCGCTCCCGCAGGATGCCGTCGCGTTCATCCCTTACCGGGGTCTCGTCCATAGTCGACAGACTACGGCCATATTGTGGTGTGCGTCACATCGACGCGCGTGGGTGATTCCACACGAAATCGTCCCGTGTGTTCTCAGAACGGACTCAGGAATCTACGGAAGAATCCGTGCAATGGCTTCCACGACGCAGGCCCCCACCGCGAGCACGCGGACCAAGCGCACCCGGGCGCTGACGATCGCGCTGGTCGTCATCGTCGCTCTCGTCGCCGTCCTGATCGGCGGGGAGTTGTACCTCAGGAACAACGTCAAGCAGTGCCTGGCATCGCAGTTCGAGAGCCAGCTCGGCTCCCAGGTGGATCTCGGGCTCAGTCCCAAGCCGGTGCTGCTGCAGGCGATCGACAAGAAGGTCCCGTACGTCACGATCGCCAGCGACGACTCCAGCTTCGGCCCGGCGAAGGACATGCACGTCGAGGCCAGGGTCAACGACCTCGACCTGACCACCTCCGCCACCTCCGGCGGCACGGTCGGCAGTTCAACCGCGGACATCGACTGGTCCACCGAGGGCATCGCCGCCACCATTCAGGGCGAGTCGTTCGGTTCGCTCGTCAGCGCCGTCACCTCGGACGCGGCCGCGGGCACCCTGCAGTTCCAGGTTCTCGGCAACCTCGCGCAGCTGACCGTCCGGCCGACGGTGTCCGGCGGCGTCGTCCAGGTGGAGACCGTCGGCGCGGAGATCCTCGGCCTCGGACTGCCGACCGACCTGGTCAGCGGCATCGTCGACATGCTGACCAGCAGCCTGCAGTCCTTCCCGCTGGGGATGACCGCGCAGTCCCTCACCGTCACCGACAGCGGCCTGCAGTTGTCGCTCGCGGGTGGCGCGTACACGATGCCCGCGCCGCAGCCCGGCGCGCAGACCCAGGCGGTGCCGGATAGCTGCTCGATCCTGATGTGACTAGGGCGGGAACCCGTCCAGCACGGCACGGGTCCCCGACAGGCCGAGCCGGGTTGCGCCGGCCTCGATCATCGCGCGGGCGGCGTCCGCGGTCCGGATGCCGCCGCTGGCCTTGACCCCGAGCCGGTCACCGACCGTCGCCGCCATCAGGCGCACGGCGTCGACGGTCGCGCCGCCCGCCGGATGGAAGCCGGTGGACGTCTTGACGAAGTCGGCGCCCGCCCGCTCCGCGGCCAGGCAGCATTCGACGATCGCCGCGTCGGGCAGTGCCGCGGTCTCGAGGATGACCTTGAGAATCGTGACATCGGCGATGCCCTCGCGGACGGTGAGGATGTCGGCGAGCACCGCGTTGTAGTCGCCGGCGACGGCGGCGCCGATGTCGATGACCATGTCCACCTCGTCGGCCCCCTGCTCGACCGCGAGCCGGGCCTCCGCTCCCTTGACGAGGGAGTGATGCTTCCCGGACGGGAACCCGACGACCACCGCCACCTTCGGGCCGTCGGCACGCACCGGCAGCATCGAGGGTGACACGCACACCGCGTACGCGCCGAGCTCGCCCGCCTCCGCCACCAGGGACGCGACGTCGACTGCGGTGGCCTCCGGCTTGAGCAGGGTGTGGTCAACCATCGCGGCGACCCGGGCGCGGGTGAGGTTCTCGGTCACCGGACGAGCTTCGCATGCGGCGCGCCGGGATCGGGGCAGCCCCGTCGTCAGGGTCGCAGCGCGTCGAGCATGCGCCGCAGCAGCGGCCACGCCTGCTCGATTCCCTCGGTGGCGCTGCCGAGGGACGCCGCCCACAACGCCGCCTCGTTCATCGCACCGGACAGCAACGCCTGGCAGGCCTGCACGTTCCCGACCTCGATCAGGCCCGCGGCCTCGAGGTCGGCGAGCACCCCGGCAAGCAGCCGACCGGAGTGGCGCAGGTCCTGCTCGCGCCAGTCGTTCCAGCCGAGCACCGCGGGCGCGTCGACGAGCAGGATCCGCCGGACGTCGTCGCGAACCGAGGCCTCGAGGAACGCGCGGCACCCCGTCCCCAGCGCCTCCCACGGGTCGGTCATCCCGTCGGTTGCCTCCGTGATCGCGGCCGCGACCTGCGCCTGGGCGTCGGAATGGACGGCGAGGAAGACTCCCCGCTTGCTGCCGAAATGGTGGTAGACCGCACCGCGGGTGACGCCCGCGCCCGCGGCGATCTCGTCGAGTCCGACGTCGGCGACCCCGCGCCGACCGAACTGGCCGCGGGCCGCGTCGAGGATCGCCGCGGCCGTCGCCTCACTCTGCTGCCTGCTGGCGCGCGCCATGCCGTCACCCCTTTCCTGCTTGCCCAGTTTACATACAGCGTGTATGTATGGATTTATACATACACACTGTATGTAAACCTCCGAGAGGAACCCCGCCATGTCCGTGACCAGCGTGTACCCCGTCCTGATGACCCGCGACGTCGAGTCCACCGCCCGGTTCTACCGGGAGCACTTCGGCTTCCTCCCGGCGTTCGAGGCCGACTGGTACGTCAGCCTGATCCGCGACGGCCACGAACTCGCCGTCCTCGACGCCGATCACGAGACGGTTCCCGCCGCGCTGCGCGGCACCTGCACCAGCGGCCTGATCCTCAACATCGAGGTCGACGACGTCGACGACGTGCATCGCCGACTGGTGACGAACGGCGACCTCGAGGCGGTGCTGCCGCTCCGCTCGGAGGCCTTCGGGCAGCGGCACTTCATCGTCGCCGGCCCCGGCGGGGTGTTGATCGACGTGATCACGCCGATCGCGCCGGACGCCTCGTTCGCCGCCGGGTTCACCGACGCGGCCACCGACGCGGCCACCGACGCCCTGTCCTGAGGGCCAGCCGCGCCCGAAATTCCGTTGCGGCCCGCGCCTCGAGAGGCCAGACTCGACCGGTGCTGATCCGCCGTGAACGAGCAACCGATATCGACGCCATCGCCGCCGTGCACCGCTCGGCGTTCGCCAACGAAACCCCGCCGGGCGCCACCGAACCGGTCGAGGTCGCCCTGGTGGCCGCGCTGCGGGCGTCGGATGCCTGGATTCCCGCCCTGTCGCTGGTGGCCGAGGGCGCCGACGGACGCGTGGTCGGGCACGTCTGCCTGACCCGCGGCACCGTCGGCGAACGCCCGGCGCTCGCGCTCGGGCCGATCGGGGTCGCGGCGGACACGCAGGGTGGCGGTGTCGGATCAGCGCTGATGCACGCCGGACTCGGCGGCGCCGACGCACTCGGTGAGCCCCTCGTCGCACTGCTCGGCCACCTCGACTACTATCCGCGATTCGGTTTCGTGCCCGCCGCCGACCTGTCGATCGATCCCGGGGTTCCGGACTGGGTGAGCCACTTCCAGGTGCGGGCCCTCGACGCGTGGACGCCCGAGCTGCGCGGCGAGTTCCGTTATCCGCGAGCGTTCTACGCTCTCTGACGGTTCTGCCCGCGAGGGCCGAGGACTACCGTGACTGCATGGGTGCCGACGATCTCACCGCCGTGCGCAATGCGGGCGCGACCGAGTTCAGCAGGCTGACACCGACGGTGTGGGGTCCGGCGGGTGCGGCCCTGGCATTCCAGTTGCGGCTGCGGCCCGGCGAGTCGGTGCTCGACGTGTGCTGCGGCGCAGGCGCCGCCGCGCTGCCCGCCGCGGCCGCGGTCGGACCGACGGGGCTGGTGCACGCGGTCGACCGGGCCGACGACCTGCTCGAGCTGGGGCGCCTCGCCGCCTCCGACCGGGCACTGCACAACATCGATTTCGTGCGGGCCGACGCCGCCGCGTGGGAGCCACCGAGCAGCGTGCCGCGCGGTCGCTACGACGTGCTCTCCTGTTCGCACGGCGTCCACCTCCTGCCCCATCCGACGGCGGCCGTCGCCCGGCTGGTGCGGCTGCTGCGTCCGGTCGCGAAGGTCGGGGTCACGGTGTGGCGGCGGGGCGCGCTCGACCAGGTCGGCTCCGCGTTCGCGGACGCGCTGGCCCGGCTGGCGCCGGGGTCCCGGCCGCCGGACCCCCCGACGGCGTCGACGCGGCTCGACACCCCGGACGCTCTTCGCTCCTGGCTGACCGCCTATGGCGCGGGATCCGTCGAGGTCACCGAGCTATCGAATCTTCTGCCCACAACCCCGGAGCTGGCGTGGGATCTGGTGCTCGGGACCGCGTTGCGGGCACCGCTGCTCGCCCTGGCCGCCGACACCGTTGCTGCGGTTCGGGTCGAGTTCCTCGCGCTGCTGACCGAGCGTGATGTCGAGGTCGTCGACGCGGGGACACTCGTCGCGACCGCGGTGGTGGTGCACTGACGGCGATCGCCGGGTTGGGGGCCGGACCGGTCAGACACCTGCCAGACTGTGCGCATGAGTAGGCCCTCCGAAACCGACGACCGCCGCTACGTCCTGACCCTCGGCACCCCCGACCGGACCGGCATCGTCGCCCGCATCTCCACGTTCCTCGCCGACGTCGGCGGGTCGATCGTCGAGGCCGCGTATCACGCCGACCCGGACTCCGGCTGGTTCTTCACCCGGCAGGCCGTTCGCGCGTCGTCGATCGCGCTCGGACTGGACGAGCTGCGGGAACGGTTCGCGGCGGTGGCCACCGAGCTGGGTCCGGACACCGAGTGGACCCTGCACGATTCGGGTCAGCGCAAGCGGATCGTGCTGCTGGTCAGCAAGGAGGGCCACTGCCTGCACGATCTGCTCGGCCGCGCCGCGGGCGGCGAGCTCCCCGCCGACATCGCCGCGGTGATCGGCAACCATCCGGACCTCGAGGAGGTCACCCGCAGGCACGGCATCGACTTCCACTACGTGTCGTTCCCGAAGGACCCGGCCGACCGGGGCCCGGCGTTCGAGCAGGTCCGCAAGCTCGTCGACGTCCACGCCCCGGACGCCGTCGTCCTTGCCCGGTTCATGCAGGTGCTGCCCGCCGAGCTATGCGAGCACTGGGCCGGCCGCGCGATCAACATCCACCACAGCTTCCTGCCGTCGTTCGTCGGCGCCCGCCCCTATCACCAGGCCTTCACGCGGGGCGTGAAGCTGATCGGCGCCACCTGCCACTACGTCACCGCGGAGTTGGATGCAGGCCCAATCATCGAGCAGGACGTGATCCGGGTGGACCATTCCGACGAGGTCCGCGACATGGTCCGACAGGGACGCGACATCGAGAAGCTGGTGCTCGCCCGCGGACTGCGCTGGCACCTCGAGGACCGGGTACTGGTGCACGGCCGCCGGACCGTCGTCTTCAGCTGACGCGGCTCCGCCGCCCGTGCGTGATTTTCACCCCGGTCGGGGTGAAAATCACGCACAGTTGCAGGGTGCCGCGGCGCTCTCAGAGTTGCCGCAGGCGGCGAATCTCCGCATTCACCTCGGCAGGTGCCTCGACGGTGCTCATGTGCCCGATGCCGGGCAATCGGATCAGCCGGGACAGGTGCTCGTCGGCGTCGAGGCGTTCGCTCATCCGCACCGAATGGATCTGCGGGGTGAGCCGGTCCGCGGTCCCGACGAGGACGGTGGTGGGCACCGTCAGGTGATCGAGCGACGCGCCAATGTCCAGGGTGCTCAACGCGCGGCCCCAGCCGCCGCGGGTGGCCGGGCTGCACTCGCGGACGATCCGCACGCAGAAGTCCACCTCCTGCCGGGTCGACCCGGGCGCGAGCGCGACGTACTGGACCCCCTTGCGGGTGAGCGGGCTCGCGATGAGCGGCGCCTTGGAGCCGAGGATCGCGGTGCCGACCGGGACCGGGATCGCCGGGCCGCGCTTCGGCCGCGGAATGATCGTCGTCTCGGCGACCAGGTGATCGGATCCGGTGCTCGCCAGCATCACCGCGGACGCCATGGCCTCGACGTGGTCGGGGTACTTCAGCGCCCACGACATGATCGACATGCCACCCATGCTGTGGCCGACGACGACCGCCTTCCGCCCGTCGGTGACGGTGGCGGCGAGGACGGCGTCGAGGTCATCCCCGAGCAGTTCCGGGGTCAGCGGCGTCGGCCCGATGCCCGTCCTGCCGTGGCCCCGCTGGTCGTAGACGACGACGCGGTAGTCGTCGGCGAGCGCGTTGATCTGCGGGTGCCAGAAGGTGGTCGAGCAGGTCCAGCCGTGGGAGAGCACGATCGCGGGGGCGCTCGGGTCGCCGTAGGCGAGCACGTGGATCGGATGCCCGTCCGCGGAGACCACCGGCACCGTCTCCGGATGCAGGATCGGGTCGGACAGTGCCGGGTTCGGCGCGTCGGTCGGTGCGGACGCGGCGCCCCGCCGCGAGCGGACGGCAGCGCCGACTCCGGCGACCGCGGCGAGGGCGGCGGCTCCGACGAACCATCGTCGCGCCGAGGCGCGTGAACTGACCGACACTGGAACTCCTTCACGGCGAGTTGCTGCCGGAAGGGCTTCCGGCAGCAGGTTTCTTGCGGGACTCAGAGGATGTGGGCGCGGCGCATCAGCAGGGTCGACGGACCGCCGATCAGCCCGATCTCGTCGAGGAACTCGATCGTCTTCGCGCTGCCGGAACGAATCCTGTCCTGGTAGTGCGTGTTCGACCGGGCCGCCGCGCGGGCCCGCGCCGGGTCAAGGCCCGCGGCCTCGTAGACCTTCGGATTCACCAGGCTGGTCACCACGAAGTAGGCGGTGACGCCGAGCATGAACCGGATCCGGGCGCGGGTGAATCGGGAGAGGCCGACGACGCGACGCGCGGCCTCCTCGCGGGCGAACTTGATGTGCCGGGCCTCCTCGAGGACGTGGATCCTGCTGACCGTGCGGGTGATCGGCTGGACCCGGTCGTCCTTCATGAAGTCCCGCTGCATCATGTCGAGGATCTCCTCGGCGAACAGCGTTCCACCGTAGGCGAGCGAGCCGCTTGCGGTGGCCTTGAACGGGCGAGCGGACTGCCGGATCCAGGCCCGCGGCTGGTACGACGGAACCCCGAATCGGGTGGCGGCCTTCGCGAACATCGTCGAGTGCCGGCATTCGTCGGCGATCTCGGTGAGCGCGAACTGGAAATGCGGCGTCGCGGGGTCGTGCGAGTAGACGTCCCGGAGCAGCATCTGCATCAGGATCATCTCGAACCAGATGCCGGTGCCCGCGATGCTCGCCGCCTCGTGCTTGGTCAGGGTGACGCGCTGCTCCTCGGTCATCGACTCCCACAGGTCGGTGCCATAGAGGCTGCACCACTCCGGTGTCATGCCGTACAGGTCGTCGGGGATGGGCGCATCCCAGTCGATCTCGACGAGCGGGTCGAACGATTTGCGGGCGGCCGACGCGAGCAACCGCGACGCGGTCTCCTGGCGGTTGCCCACCCGCATCGCGGTGGAGGGACTGTCGTGGACGATCGGCATGGCGACCTCCTCGTCGAGTGCCTCGGCCGACTGTGCCAGCCGCCGTCGGCGCCTTCCCGGTACGCCGACCTACACCTCAACCATGCGTCGTCGAGATACCCGTTGTCAACGGTATCTGTGACTTACATTCTCAGAAAGTTGGTCACCAGCGGGGGCCGCGCTGAACCTCGTCGACCCGCGGCCGCACATCGACCAGATAGACGCAGATCGCGACGACCGCGACGAGCCCGAACAGGGACACGACACCGAACAGGAACACCATGAGCATGGCGGCGGCGAGAATGCCGATCCAGATGGGCTTGCTGAGCTTGTCGACCGCGGTGAACGCGTCCGTGCGCTGCCGGACGGCATGAAACAGCGCGAAGGCACCCGCACCCAGGGCGAGGAGTCGGAGAGCGATCATGATCAGCGCGGTCAGGTTGTAGGCCGTGGTCACGAATCCATCCTAGTCGGCGACGGCTCCCCCGCCGCGGGTGCAGCGAGGGAGCCGTGCGTTCGTCCGTCGAGACGGGTCAGGCGTCGGTCGCCTTCGGCGCGGCCTTCTTGGCGGGCGCCTTGGTCGCGGTCGGCTTGGCGGCGGTCTTCGCCGGTGCCGGCTTGGCTGCGGTCTTCGCCGGGGCGGGCTTCGCGGCCGCGGTCTTGGGCTGCGCGGCCTTCGCCGGGGTCGCCTTGGCCGGGGCAGGCTTGGCCGCGGGAGCCGGGGCGGGCTTCGCGGCCTGCTTCGGTGCGGCGGAGGCCACCTTGCTGGCGGCCGACTCCGTGGTCGCCTCGGCCTTCTCGCCCGCCCCGACGAACCGGCTGGCCACCTGCTCGCCCGCGTCGGCGACGGCATCGGACACCTCGTCGGCCACGTCGCTGATCTTCTCCGCGGCGCGGCCCGCGAGCTTCGCGGCCTGCTCACCAACGGCACGGGTCTGCCGAGCCACGGTGCCCAGCGCCTCCTCGGTCAGCGTCGCGGCATCTTCGAACGCCGATTCCGCGCGCTCGAGCCCCTCCTCGACGGCCGCCTGCTTGCGCAGCCGCTCGACCGTTTCCTCACCGCGCTCGGCCAGCGAGGTGTAGATGTCCGATGCCACCTTGAGGTAGGCCTCGGCGACCTTGCGCAGCTCGTCGGCGGTGAACTTCTCGCGCAGCTCGGCGAGCTCCTCGGGCAGCTCGGACGGCAGCCCGGCGAGCCGCTCCCGCAGCGATTCGACGCCCTCGGTCAGGTCGCCGGTCAGCTTGTCGAAACGCTCCTTGGCGCCGTCGACGGTGAGGTCGTCACCGGCGGTGGCGGCGCGTTCGCGGACCTGCGCGACGACGTCGGCGACGGCCTGCACGACGACGTCGCCCGCGCCGACCGCGGCGTAGAGCGGGGTGATCACGGTGTCGAGACCCTTGATGTCAGTCATCTTCGTTCTCCTGTTGATCGGGCTGGGTTTCCGTTCGCGGCTCGTTCTCACGCCGGAACGATTCGTAGATTTCGAGGAGCACCTGCTTCTGCCGCTCGGTGATGGAGATGTCGGACAGCAGTGCGTCCCGCACCGGACTGGCTGGGCGTTGCTCGAGCAGTCCAGCCCGCATATACAGCACCTCGGACGACATCCGAAGGCCCTTCGCGATCTGGCCGAGGACCTCGGCGGACGGCTTGCGCAGCCCGCGCTCGATCTGGCTCAGATACGGATTGCTGACCCCCGCCAACTGCGACAGTTGGCGCAGCGACACCTGCGCGGCTTCGCGTTGCGACCTGATGAAGCCGCCGATGTCCTGCGCTGCAGAGCTGACCACCCGGGCCGCGACGTCGCCGGCACTGTCACCGGTCGATCGGGTGTCGTCGGTCATGCTCTGCCTCCCTCCCCTGTGTGCGCCGTCCACGGTACGGGAGGGTGCTAGCTCTTGCAAGCACTCGTGCTAGCAGGCGCGCTCACGTCACCCGAACAGCAGCTGCGACACCGTGTAGATCGCGAGACCCGCGAGCGCACCGACCACGGTGCCGTTGATCCGAATGAACTGCAGATCCCGCCCCACCTGCAGTTCGATCTTCCGGCTCGCCTCCTCGGCGTCCCATCGGGCGACGGTGTCGGTGATGATCGCGGTGATCTCGGTGGTGTAGTTCGCGGCGACGTAGCGCACGGCGGTGTCCAGCCAGCCGTCCACCTTCGCCCGCAGTTCCGGCTCGTCCCGCAGCCGCTCACCGAGACGGATCACCGTGTCCCTGGTCTTCCCGCGCAGCGCACTGTCGGGATCGTCGACCGATTCGAGGATCATCCGCTTGGCCACCTTCCACGCGGCCTCGGCCGCCCCGGTGACCTCCTTGCGGCCCATCAGTTCGGTCTTGATCTTCTCCGCCTTCGCCATCGTCGCGGGATCGTGCTGCAGGTCCTGCGCGAAATCGATCAGGAACCGGTTCGCGGCCACCCGCACCTCGTGGTCCGGGTTTGATCGCACCTTCCAGGTGAACTCGACGAGCTCGCGGTGGATCTTCTCGCCGAGCAGCAGGTCGACGAACTTCGGCGACCACGACGGGCTGTCGCGGTCGATGATCCGGTCGATCGTCGGCTGGCTGGCAAGGGCCCACTGGTGGGCCCGCTCCGCGAGCATGTCCAGCAGCGGCAGCTGCCGGTTGTCGGCGAGCAACTCCTCGAGGACCTTCCCGATCGGCGGTCCCCACGCGGGCTCCGCGATCCGGCGCACGATGGTGCTGTCGATGATCTGCTGCACGTCCTCGTCGCGCAGCACCCCGACGAAGGCGCGCAGCAGCGTCGCGGTCTCGGCAGCCACCCGCTCGGCATGGGTCGGCTCGGCCAGCCACGTGCCGACCCGCAACGGCACCTCCGCCGACCGCACCTTCTGCGACACCACGTCGGGCGCGAGGAAGTTCTCGCCGACGAAACTGCCGAGGCTCGACCCCAGCTGGTCCTTCTTCTTCTTGATGATCGCGGTGTGCGGGATCCGCAATCCGAGCGGATGCCGGAACAGCGCGGTCACCGCGAACCAATCCGCGAGCGCACCGACCATGCCCGCCTCGGACGCGGCCCGCACGTACCCCACCCACTCCCCCGCGCCCCGGGACTCCTGCCACCGGCAGAACAGGTACACCACGGTCGCGAACAGGAGAAAGCCCGTCGCCACCGCCTTCATTCGCCGCAGATCACGCCGCTTGGCCGCGTCGTCGACGCTCAACAACTGCATCACCTCGACAATTGTGCCGAAATTCGGCGAGTCACCGGGGAGGACCGGCTCCGCGCGGGGCGTGCGCCGTAAGCTGAACCGAAGATCGATCTGAACGGATGTGGCATACACCAGTGTCGAACAAGACAGCCCCCGACGCCGCCGAGGCCGCCGGCTCCGCACCCGAGGCGAAGGCGGAGAAGCCCGACGGGCGCAAGCGCCGCTGGCGCGAGCACAAGATCGCGCGCCGGGAGGAGCTGGTCGACGGCACCCTCGCCGCGATCCGGGCCCGTGGCCGCGAGGTCGGGATGGACGAGATCGCCTCTGAGATCGGCGTCTCGAAGACCGTCCTCTACCGCTACTTCAACGACAAGAACGATCTCACCAGCGCGACGATGACCCGCTGGGTGGAGACGGTCCTCGCCCCCCGCATGTACGCGGCGATCGGCGCCGACATGGACGAGTACGCGCTCGTCCGGGTCGCGATCACCGCCTACGTGGAGACGGTCGCCGAGGACACCGAGGTGTACCTCTACGTGATGGCGAACAGTTCCGGAGCCAGCCGTGACGTGGTCGCCGAGTCGGAGCGGATGATCGCCGAGGCGCTGTCCGCCGTCCTCGGGCTGAAGCTGCGGCAGATGGAGATGGATTCCGGTGGCGCGCTGCCGTGGGCGTACGGCATCGTCGGCGCCGTCCAGCTGGCCACCCACTGGTGGATCTCGAACCGGTCGATGACCGCGGAGGATCTGATCGACTACCTGGCGATGATGACGTGGGGTGGGGTGACCGGGATCGCCGCGGTCGCCGGCTCGCCGGCACGCTTCAAGTCCGTTCCGCACCCGCTGCTCGAGGAGCGGGACGGCCTCTAGATCCGCGCCGTTCCCGCCGAATGCGCGCGCCGAATGGCAGAGTCGCGGCATGGGCACGAGCGAGGGCTGGCAGGTTCCGGCAACCGAGGCGCTGCGCGTCACGTCCGACACCCGGGTCGCCGACCTGGACACGAACGGCATGCCCGGCTTCGCGGGCAACAAGACGCTGGGTGAGCGTCTCCTCGAGGAGCGTGGGGCCGTCCTGTCCGGCCTGCAGGAGAAGCTCTTCGCGAACGGCCGCAGCTCCGACGAGCACCGGTCGGTGCTGCTGATCCTGCAGGGCATGGACACCGCGGGCAAGGGCGGGATGATGCGCCACGTGATCGGGCACGTGGACCCGCAGGGCGTCGATCACGCCTCGTTCGGGGTACCGACCGCCGAGGAGAAGCGGCACCACTACCTGTGGCGGGTCAGGAAGGAACTGCCCCGCAGGGGGCAGATCGGCGTCTTCGACCGCTCCCACTACGAGGACGTGCTGGTGGTGCGGGTCCACGACCTGGTTCCGCCGGGCGAGTGGGAGCCCCGCTACGACGAGATCAATCAGTTCGAACGGGACCTGGTCGAGTCCGGAACCACGCTGGTGAAGGTCGCGATGTTCGTCTCGCTCGACGAGCAGAAGAAGCGGCTCTCCGAGCGGCTGGAACGTCCGGACAAGCACTGGAAGTACAACCCGGGCGACGTCACCGAACGCGGCTTCTGGCCCGAGTACCGGGAGGCGTACCAGGCGATGCTGGACCGCACCTCGACCGAGCATGCCCCGTGGTACGCGGTGCCGTGCGACCGGAAGTGGTACAGCCGCCTCGCCGTCACCGAACTGTTGATCGACGCGCTGGAACGGCTGGACCTCGACTGGCCCGCCGCCAACTTCGACGTCGAGACCGAGAAGCGTCGCCTGGCGCGGTCCTGACCTGCGCCCGGCAGACCGGTCAGGGGAAGTGCGGCACGTCCAGGCCCAGCTTGCGGTCGTGCCGGACGGTCCCGCCGACGACGGTGACCGCAGTCGCGACCGTGAGCAGGAATACCCCGCCCGCGAGCGCCGCCCAGCCGCCGTACCCGCTGCCCGCCGCGACGAGGAACGTCCCCATCGAGATGACGGCCAACAGGGCGCACGCGAACCCCACCCAGCCAGCAACGATGTTCAGGCTCATACGGATCACTCCTTGACCGGCCACGCGGTTCCGCCCGGCAGCGGGAACCGCGGCGTATGCCGACGCTGTCTGTGGTCGTGGCGCACCGCGCCTCCGACCAGTCCGAGGCCGACCGCGACGGCGATCATGAACACCACCGCGGCGATCACCGCCCAGCCGGCGTAGCCCGATGCCGCCGCGACGACGGCCATCGCGAGGCTGATGACGGCGATGAGTCCGAGCGCGTAGCCAGCCCATTCGGAGAACAGATGCAGCTTCATCGTTCCTACCTCCTCGTCGCGAGGTTCGGCTGGTGTGACCGACGCTACGCCCGGTTGCCCGCCCGCGACAGGGCCCGCCGCCGCGGGCGGAACCTCACGCCCGGCCGATGAGCTCGGGGTGCTGGGTGAACTTGCCGACCAGCGCGTTGCAGAAGCAGCCGAGGTCGAGCAGGCCGCGGCTGGTGACCAGGTTCCGGTCGACGACGACCTTCTCGTTCACGTGCGTGCCCCCCGCGTTGACGATGTCGGTGCGCAGGCTGGGCCAGCTGGTGAGGGTCCGGCCGTCGACGACCCTCGCTTCGATGAGCAGCCAGGGTCCGTGCCCGATCGCGGCGACCGGTTTGCCGATGTGCATGAAGTGCCGCACGAACGCCACCGCGTGGTCGTCGGTGCGCAGTCGGTCCGGACCGAGCGTTCCGCCCGGCAGGATCAGCGCGTCGTAGTCGTCGACGTCGGCCCGGCCGACGAGCAGATCCACCGGGAACCGGTCGCCGAGCATCACGTCGGCGCGGTACGCCTGGATCTCGCCCGGCGCGATCGAGAGCAGCGCGGTGCGGCCGCCCGCCTCCTCGACTGCGCGGCGGGTCTCGGTCAGTTCGTCCTGTTCGACCCCGTCCGCGGCAAGCACCGCCACCCGGCGTCCGTGAAGTTGCTGGCCCATCGCCCCGACCCTTCATGCTGTGACCTACATCACGAGTATGACCCCTCGGCGGGCGATGCGGCTACGCCGCCCGTGCGCGATTCTCACCCCAATAGGGGTACGAATCACGCACGGTTCGCCCGGGTCAGAACGTCGCCGCGTCGATGACGAAGCGGTAGCGGACGTCGCTGCGCAGCACCCGGTCGTACGCCTCGTTGATCCGGTCCGCGGCGATGACCTCGATCTCTGCGGCGATGCCGTGCTCGGCGCAGAAGTCCAGCATCTCCTGGGTCTCGCGGATGCCGCCGACGTTGGAGCCTGCGAGGCTGCGCCGGTTGCCGGCGAGGGAGAAGCCGCGCAGGGTCAGTGGCTGCTCGGGCAGCCCGAGCATGACGAGGGTGCCGTCGAGCGCGAGCGTCCCGAGGTAGGCGTCGAGGTCGAGGTTGACCGACACGGTGTTGAGAATCAGGTCGAAGCTGGCGCGCAACTCCTTGAAGACCGCCGGGTCGGCGGTCGCGCGGTAGTGATCGGCGCCGAACCGCAGCCCGTCCTCCCGCTTCGACAGCGACTGACTGAGCACGGTGACCTCGGCGCCCATCGCGTGCGCGATCTTGACACCGACGTGCCCGAGCCCGCCCATCCCGACGATCGCGACCCGCGTGCCGGGCCCGGCGTTCCAGTGCCGCAACGGCGAATACAGGGTGATCCCGGCGCACAGCAGCGGCGCCGCGACATCGAGGGCGAGACCGTCCGGCACGGACACCACGAAACGTTCGGTGACGACGATGTGCGTCGAGTAGCCGCCCTGCGTGACCAGCCCGTCCTCCCGGCCGACGGAGTTATAGGTCGCGGTGACCCGGTTGGCGCAGTACTGCTCCTCGCCCGCCGCGCAGGGCGCGCAGGTGCCGCACGAGTCCACGAAACAGCCGACCCCGACGCGGTCGCCGACCCGGTGCCGGGTCACGTCGACGCCGACGCCCGTGACGATCCCGGTGATCTCGTGTCCCGGCACGACGGGATAGCGGGTGCCGCCCCACTCGTTGCGGGCGGTGTGGATATCGGAGTGGCAGATGCCCGCGTACTTGATCTCGATGAGGACGTCGAGCGGACCGAGGTCGCGGCGCTCGATGGAGGTCTTCTCGAGCGGGGCGTCGGGGGCGGTCGCGGCGAATGCGGAGACGGTGAGCATGCCCCTATGTCTATCCCCGCACCGGAGCCGTGCGCAACGCGGACCCCATGGGTGATTCGTCCGATTTCCCAACGAAACGCCGCCGCGGTGAGTAGCCTCGCCTGAACTGAACGAACGTCCAACTACAGAGTCGGGTCAAGGAGTCTGATGCGCAGGCCATCCTCCCTCGGGGCAGCGGCGATCGCGGTCGCGGCGCTGTTCACCACCACCGCCCCCGCGACCGCAGCGGAGCCACCCCCGCCCTCCACCCGGATCCACGTCGAGGGTCGCGACTTCGTCGACGAGTTCGGGCGGACCATGCTGCTGCACGGCGTCAACAACGTCGACAAGGATCCGCCGTACGTGATCCCCGGCGACGGCCTCACCCTCACCGCGGCGGACGCGGACCTGCTGGCCGGGTACGGCTTCAACACCGTGCGACTCGGCGTCGAGTTCGAGGCGCTGATGCCCGAGCGGGGGGTGCTCGACACCGACTACCTCGATCGCCTGGTCGGCGTCGCGGATGTGCTCGCCGAGCGCGGCCTGCACGTGCTGTTCGACAACCACCAGGACTCGCTCGGAAAACCATGGGGCGGGAACGGCTTTCCCGCCTGGTCGATCGAGTCCCGGCCGCGACCCGGCGAACCGAACCCCGGATTCCCGATGAACTACCTGATGCCGAGCATGCTGGCCGGGTGGGACGAGGTGTGGAACAACCGGGGCGGCGTCCTCGACCATCTGGGCACCGCGCTGGCGGCGCTCGCCGACCGGGTCGACGGCAAGCCCGGCGTGCTCGGGATCGAGGTGCTGAACGAGCCGTGGCCGGGCACCCCCTTCCTGACCTGCTTCCCTCGCGGCTGCCCCGACTTCGACCGCAAGTACCAGGCGGCCATGCAGCGGGTCACCGACCACATCCGCGCGGTCAGCCCGACGATCCCGGTGTTCTGGGAGCCGAACGTGACCTGGAACCAGGCGATGCCGAGCTTCCTCGGCGACCCCCCGATCGCGGACCCGAACATCGCGATGTCGGTGCACGACTACTGCATCCCCAGTCAACTGAGCATCTACGGCGGCGTGCTCGGCGGCGCGACGGCGGCCTGCCCGGTCCAGTACGACACGACCTGGCGGAACATCGATGCGCTGCGCGACCGGACCGACCGGCCGCTGCTGGTGACCGAGTTCGGGGACGTGGATCCGGAAATGTTGTCGGCAACGACATCCCGCGCCGACGATCGCTTCGTCGGGTGGCACTACTGGCACTACTCGTCCCGGTTCGGTCCCACCCCGAGGCCCGACCCGTTCACCGGTGAGACCGGACGGCAACTGGTGCGCACCTATCCTCGTGCGACGGCGGGAACCCCAGGCAGGCTTCAGTTCAACCCCGACGGCGGCGACTTCCGGTACACCTATACCGCGGCGGCGTCCGCGGCCCCCACCGAGATCTACACCTCCCCCCTGCACTACCCCGACGGGTACCTGGCGACCGTCGAGGGCGGCGAAATCACCTCCGCACCCGACGCCCGCCTCGTCACGGTGCGGGCGACTCCCGGTGCAACGGTGACGGTGTCGATCCACCGGCCGGACTCCGACGGCACCGATCTGCCCGGCACGACGAGCAGCACCGACGGTCTGTTCGCAGGCAGCCTGTCGGGATCCGCGGGCAGCTGACCGGTCTCGACACAGAAAGGCCCCGAACCGACATCGGTTCGGGGCCTTTCCATCCCAGACGACGGTGCAGTCTGGGCCCCTCGAAGCGCTCCGTCCGTGGCCGCGACCACTCACGGGCCACGGACGGCAGCGCACGACTTGTCGCGGCGTCACCCCTGCTCGGCCGCCCGGCGCCGCAATCGGCGCGCCGCGGCGACGAGGTTCCGCAGGGACGGCTCGAGCTGCCAGTAGTGGCGGGTCTTGAGGCCACCGTCCGGGTTCGCCCACAACCGGTCCAGGTCCACCGACTCCGCGGCCTCGGTGAGCAGGTCATCGAGTTCGTCGATGTCCGGGATGCGGGCGGAACGGGACTCGTACACGCCCGGGCCGACGCCGTGGGTCAGCTTGCGCTCCTTGATCGCGTCGAGCACCCACCCGATCGACCGGGTCGCCACGATCGCGGTGACGTCGCAGTCCATCCGCTCGATCGCGTCCACCACCTCGGCGCGGCTGGTGTACGTCAGGTGCGTGTGGATCTGCGTCTCCGGCTTCGCACCGCCGGTCGCGAGTCGGAACGCGTCGACCGCCCATCCGAGGTATTCGGATCGGCCACCGGCCCGCAGCGGCAACAGTTCCCGGACCGCGGGCTCGTCGACCTGGATGATTGCGATGCCCGCCGCCTCCAGGTCGGCGACCTCGTCGCGGATCGCCAACGCCAGCTGGTCGGCGGTCTCGTGCAGCGGCTGATCCTGCCGAACGAACGAGCGCGCCAGCATCGTCACCGGACCGGTCAGCATGCCCTTGACCGGGCGATCGGTCAGCGACTGCGCGTACCCGATCCACTCGACCGTCATCGGACCGCGACGCCGGACGTCGCCGTAGAGGATCGGCGGACGCACACAGCGCGACCCGTACGCCTGCACCCAGCCGTTGTGGGTGAACGCGAATCCGTCCATCAGCTCCGCGAAGTACTGGATCATGTCGTTGCGCTCGTGCTCACCGTGCACGAGGACGTCGAGACCGATGTCCTCCTGCAGGCGGATGGTGCGCTCGATCTCTTCCTGGATGCGCTTGACGTAGTCCGGGTATTCGAGACGGCCCTGCCCGAGGTCGTACCGCACCTTGCGGATCTCGTCGGTCTGCGGGAACGATCCCAGCGTGGTCGCGGGCACCAGTGGCAGGTCCAGCCGGGCCTGCTGCGCGACCCGCCGCTCCTCGTAGGGTGCCCGAACCCGGTGTTCGGGCCGGATCGCGTTGACCCGGGACCGGACCTCGTGCTTCTGCTTGAAGTGCACCGACGTCGGCTTCTTCCGCCACCGCTCGGATGGGCCCTCGGTCAGTGCCTTCGCGAGCGACACCACCTCGCCGACCTTCTGCTTCGCGAACGCCATCCGGTCCGCGACGTCGCCGTCGAGGTCCCATTCGGCGAGCACGTCGTAGGGCACGTGCATCAGCGAACACGAGGTCGAGACGACCAGGTCGGGGATCACATCCTTGAGCTGTGACAGGTAGGTCAGGGTCACGAAATTGTCTGCGCGCCAGACGTTCCGGCCGTTGACAACGCCTGCGTAGAGCCGCTTGCGCTTGAGGCCGGGGATTGTCGCGAGCTCGTCCGCCTTCATCTTGCCGTACACCAGGTCGAGACCGATGGCCTCGATCGAGGTGCCTGCGAGAATCGTCAGCGCCTCCCCGAGATTGCCGTACGGACCGGTGACCAGGATCCGCGGTCGCAGCGGCGCGTGGGCGAGCGTCCTGTACGCACGCTCGAGTGCGGCCAGTTCCGCGGCGCTGCGGTCCTGGGTGAACATCGGTTCGTCCAGCTGGACGCAGGTGGCGCCCGCCTTCGCAAGGAGCTCGAACAGCGCCTCGTACTGCGGGAGCAGCGAGTCGAGCAGGTCGAGGGGCGAGAACCCTTCCCCCGCACCCGGTCCCACCTTGGACAGCAGCAGCAGCGAGACCGGGCCGAGCACCACCGGTCGCAGCTCGATGCCGCGCTCCTTGGCGCGCTCGAACTCGTCCATCAGCGCGTCCGCGTGCAACGAGAAGGCGGTGTCCGCATCGAGTTCGGGCTGACGGTAGTAGTAGTTGGTGTCCACGAACCGGACCAGCTCGAGCGGCGGGAAGTCCGGCCTGCCGCGTGCCATCGTGAAGTAGAAGTCCAGCTCGTCGAGCTCACCCTGCAGCGGCGCGAACCGCGCGGGGACCGCACCGAACAGCAGTGCATTGTCGAGGACGTGGTCGTAGTAGGAGAAGGTGTTGCCGGGGACCTGCGTCAAACCGGTCGCGGCCAGTTCACTCCAGGTCTGCTCCTGGAGTTCACGCCCGACCTCGATCAGCTCGGCCTGGGTGGACCGGCCGTGCCAGTACGCCTCCAGGGCCCGCTTGAGTTCACGTCGGGGTCCGATCCGGGGGTAGCCCAGGACGCTGGAACCGTAGGTAGCTGCGCTGCGTGACATTCGTGTCGACCCTTCCGTGATGCGCTTCGCGCCCGTGCGTGATTTTCACCCCGGCTGGGGTAAAAATCACTCACGGGCGCCGAAGGTGCTTGGGTGGCTAGCTGGCCTTCTTGGCGACGCGCCCGTTCTCGCCGTACTCGTAGAAGCCGCGGCCTGCCTTCTTGCCGACCAGGCCTGCCTCGACCATCCGCTGCAGCAACGGCGGGGCCGAGTACAGCGGCTCCTTGAACTCCTCGTACATGGAGTCGGCGATCGACTTGACGGTGTCGAGGCCGACCAGGTCGGTCAGCGCGAGCGGCCCCATCGGGTGTGCGCAGCCGAGGACCATCGTCTTGTCGATGTCCTCCTTGGTGGCGAACCCGGATTCAACCATGCGGACCGCCGAGAGCAGGTACGGCACCAGCAGCGCGTTCGCGATGAAGCCTGCGCGGTCACTGGACCGCACGACCTGCTTGCCGAGGATCTCGCTCGCGAACGCCTCCGCCCGCTCGGAGACGGCGGCGCCGGTCTTGAGCGTGGTGACCAGCTCGACGAGCGGAAGCACCGGGACCGGGTTGAAGAAGTGCATTCCGATGACCCGCTCGGGGTGGTTGGTGGTGATGCCGAGCTTCATGATCGGGATGGAGGAGGTGTTGGACGCGAGGACCGCGTTCGGGTCGGTGACGATCTGGTCGAGCTCGGTGAAGATCGCGCTCTTGACCTTCTCGTCCTCGACGACGGCCTCCACGACGAGCTGCCGGTCGGCGAAGTCGCCGAGGTCGGAGGTGAATCGCAGCCGCCAGGCGGCCTGTTCGCGCTCCCGCTCGGTGATCTTCCCGCTGCTCACGCCGCGGTCGAGCGAGCGCAAAATGCGCGCGCGTCCGGCGGCAGCGAGTTCGCGGGTCTGCTCGTACACCAGGACGTCGACATGTGCGCGGGCGCACACCTCGGCGATTCCGGCGCCCATCTGTCCGGCGCCGATCACGCCGACGCGCTGAATCTTTTCGCTGGTCACGTCAGCTCCTCATCGTGTGGTGGATCGTCATCGTCATGAAGCAGGTCGTGCTGGATGTCTCGCGGTTGTCCAGCCCCGCCGCGAGGCCCGGGCTGTGGGCCCCGCGGCGGGGTGAACGGTGAGTCGGTCAACCGTTGCGAGGGCGCCGGGGGAAGCGCCATCGCGGTGACACGGGAGGTTCCCTGGGGAACCAGCCGGTTCCTAGTGGAACTGGCCCTCCTCGGTGGAGCCCTTCAGGGCCGCCGTGGAGGTGTTCGGGTCGACAGTGGTGGCGATGCTGTCGAAGTAGCCGGCGCCAACCTCACGCTGGTGCTTGACGGCGGTGAAGCCACGCTCGGCAGCGGCCTTGAACTCGCGCTCCTGCAGGTCGACGAACGCGGTCATGCCCTCGCGGGCGTAGCCGTGCGCCAGGTCGAACATGCCGTAGTTGAGCGAGTGGAAGCCAGCGAGGGTGATGAACTGGAACTTGAAGCCCATCGCACCGAGCTCACGCTGGAACTTCGCGATGGTCGCGTCGTCCAGGTGCGCCTTCCAGTTGAAGGACGGCGAGCAGTTGTAGGCCAGCAGCTGGTCCGGGAACTCACTGCGGACGGCCTCGGCGAACTGCTTCGCGACCTCGAGGTCCGGCACGCCGGTCTCCATCCAGATCAGGTCGGAGTACGGCGCGTACGCCTTGGCGCGGGCGATGCAGGGCTCGATGCCGTTCTTGATGCCGTAGAAGCCCTCGGCGGTGCGGGTGCCGTCGAGGAACGGGCGGTCGCGCTCGTCCACGTCGGAGGTGATCAGCGTTGCGGCCTCGGCGTCGGTGCGGGCGATGACGACCGTCGGGACGTCGGCAACGTCGGCCGCGAGGCGGGCGGAGGTCAGGGTGCGGATGTGCTGCTGGGTGGGGATGAGCACCTTGCCACCGAGGTGGCCGCACTTCTTCTCCGACGCGAGCTGGTCCTCCCAGTGCGAACCGGCGACGCCAGCCGCGATCATGGCCTTCTGCAGCTCGTAGACGTTGAGGGCACCGCCGAAGCCTGCCTCGCCGTCGGCGACGATCGGGGCGAGCCAGTTGTCGACGGAGGTGTCACCCTCGACCTTGGCGATCTCGTCGGCGCGCAGCAGCGCGTTGTTGATGCGACGAACCACCTGCGGCACCGAGTTGGCCGGGTAGAGGCTCTGGTCCGGGTAGGTGTGGCCGGACAGGTTCGCGTCACCGGCGACCTGCCAACCGGACAGGTAGATGGCCTTGAGGCCGGCGCGGACCTGCTGCACGGCCTGGTTGCCGGTGAGGGCGCCGAGGGAGTTGATGTAGTCCTCGTTGTTGACGAGGTCCCAGAGGATCTCGGAGCCGCGCCGGGCGAGGGTGGCTTCCTCGACAACGGAGCCCTGGAGCTTCACAACCTGCTCGGCGGTGTAGTTGCGGGTGACGCCCTTCCAGCGAGGGTTGGTGTCCCAATCCTTCTGGATCTCAGCTGCGGTCTTCGGGGTGCCGGTGGTCGACATCAAGACTCCACTCTCTCTGCTGCCTTTCGGGGACTGCGCTTCCAGTACGTCTGTACGGCTTCGCATCCTTGCCAGGCCCTTCCTGTGTACGTATCGAGAGTGGCACACGCGGAAACCCCCGTCTACCTGTTGCAAATGCCAACCTTCGCTAGCTTTTCAAATCCACTTGCCAACTTTGCAAAGAACGCCACGCCGATTGACACAGGTTCTAGCGCGGGGAAAGTTACCGCCAAGTAGCAAATCCGCAGGCCGCGGCCCCGCCGGGCGCGCGTGCCGCGCGGCACCCCGGGTCCGCCCCGCCGCCCCGTTGCGCCACGACACTCACCGCCCCCGGAGGCCAACTGTGAGTGCAGTCACCGTCGGTGCGCCTTTGCAGGTCGGCGAACCCGGACTCCGCGGCGGCCCCGGCCGTGTCGCACCCCGCCTCGATCCGCGTCGACCGTTAGCGTGGCGTCCAACGTGCACCCCCGACGATCGCGGAGTGTGAGGCCCATGCCGCTGTACGAATTTCGATGCCCCGACTGCGGACCGTTCGAGCAGTCCCACCCAATGACGGCCGTCCCCGCCGCGACCGGGTGCATCGAGTGCGACGGCCCGGCACCTCGCCGGGTCTCCGCGCCCCGCCTCGGGCACCTCGGGTCGCCCGAGATGGCGCTGCTCGACCGCACCGCACGCTCCGCCCACGAACCGGACACGGTGTCCGCGCCGCCGCCCCGCCGTCGCAGCACACCGATGTCGACGGACCCACGCCACCGGACACTGCCACGCCCGTAGAACCGTTCGTCGTTGGAAGGAGAACCATGCCCGAACTGCTGTTCCCGCTCGATTCCACGAGGAAGTTCACCGATCAGGCGATCGTCGGCCACAACCGGTGGCACCCGGACATTCCGGCCGCCGTCACCGTCAAACCGGGCGACGCATTCCGGGTGCACTGCCGGGAGTGGTTCGACGGCGCCATCCGCAACGACGATTCCGCCGACGACATCCGCGACGCCCCGCTGACCACCGTGCACACCCTGTCGGGACCGTTCGCGGTCGAGGGCGCCCGGCCGGGCGACCTGCTGATCGTCGACATCCTGGACATCGGGCCGATCCCGCAGGAGGATGCCGGTCCGCTCGCCGGCCAGGGCTGGGGATACACCGGCATCTTCTCCCGCGGCAACGGTGGCGGCTTCCTCACCGAGCAGTTCCCGGACGCGTACAAGGCGGTCTGGGACTTCGCGGGCCAGACCGCGACCTCGCGGCATGTGCCGCACGTGAAGTTCACCGGCATCGTCCACCCCGGGTTGATGGGGACCGCGCCGTCGGCAGCGCTGCTGGCGAAGTGGAACGCGCGCGAGGGGGCCCTGATCGCCACCGACCCGGACCGGGTTCCGCCGTTGGCGCTTCCGCCCGAACCGAGGGACGCGGTGCTGGGGTCGCTGCCCGCAGGCGAGTTCGATCGGGTCGCGGGCGAGGCGGCGCGCACGGCCCCGCCGCGGGAGAACGGCGGGAACCAGGACATCAAGAACCTCACCAAGGGCAGTCGTGTCTTCTATCCGGTGTTCGTGGACGGGGCGAACCTGTCGGTCGGCGACCTGCACTTCTCCCAGGGCGACGGGGAGATCACGTTCTGCGGCGCCATCGAGATGGGCGGCTTCATCGACCTGCGCGTCGATCTGATCAGGGGCGGGATGGATACCTACGGGGTCTCCGAGAACGCGATCTTCATGCCCGGCAACACCGACCCGCAGTATTCGGAGTGGTTGGCGTTCTCCGGGACGTCGGTGACCCTCGACGGCGAGCAGCGCTACCTCGACTCGCACCTGTCGTACCAGCGGGCCTGCCTGCACGCGATCGACTACCTGACCAAGTTCGGATACAGCCCCGAGCAGGCGTACCTGTTGCTCGGGGCCGCCCCGATCGAGGGCAGGCTGTCCGGCGTCGTTGACGTGCCGAACTCCTGCTCGACGGTGTACCTGCCGACCGCGATCTTCGACTTCCCGGTGGCGCCGTCCGCGGCCGGGCCGGTGCAGATCGACCCGGGCATCGGGGCACCGCGTTCGGAAAACCGCTGACGGGTCCGCTTTCCGCACCCCGCAACACCCCTGTGCACACGGGGCCTCCAGCACGCACACCCCCACTGCACGCCCAACACCCCTGCGCACCCCGCAACACCCCTGTGCACACGGGGCCTCCAGCACGCACACCCCCACTGCACGCCCAACACCCCTGCGCACGACGGAAAATCCGTGTGCACAGGGGTGTTGGGAGCGAACTCGGGATCAGATGGTGCGCTTGACCGCGCGGATCCCGACCCACAGCCCGACCGCACAGGTCACGGCCGCGGCGACGAATCCCCACGCGACGTCGGCGTCCCACATCGTTCCGGTGAACAGTGCCCGCTCGGCATCGACGATGTAGGTCAGCGGGTTCACCTTCGACACCGCCTGCATCCAGCCGGGCCCGGCCTCCAGCGGCAGCATCATGCCCGCAAGGAGCAGCAGCGGGAAGATCACCGACTGCTGCACACCCCAGAACACCCACTCCCGGTTCTTCGAGGCGAGACCGAGCGCGTAGGACAGCGCGCCGAGCCCGATCCCGAAGACACCGAGGATGAGCAGTCCGACGAGCACGTGCAGCGGGTAGAAGACCAGCCCGAACGGGATCGCGACGACGGTGATCAGCAGCGCCTGGGCGACGAGCGGCGCGAACTCCTTGAGCGCCCGCCCCACCAGGATCGAGGACCGGTCCAGTGGGGTCGCGAGGATCCGCTCGTACGCCCCGGTCATCAACTCGTACAGCAGGTTTCCGCCGACCATCCCGGTGCCGAAGATCGCGATCATCACGAGCACGCCGGGCAGGAACCACTGCAGCGCCGATTCGCCGTCGATGCCGCCCGCGCCGAGCATCCCGTCCAGCAGCGGCCCGAACAGGCCGAGGAACACCAGCGGCTGCAGCAGCGAGAAGATCAGTGTGAACGGGTCGCGCAGCACGACGAGGATCTCGCGGGTGAACACCGCCCCGGTGTCGTGGAACCACTTGCCCAGCCGCGAGCGTTCCGGAAGCGTCTCGGGCTCCGCCGCGATCCGGTTGATCACCTCGGTCATGCCGCCTCCTCGCGCAGGGACCGTCCGGTCAGGTTCAGGAACACGTCGTCGAGCGACGCGGGCTTGACGTCGGTGGACGCGACGGGCACGCCAGCCGAGTCGAGGGTCCGCAGCAGCGGCGGCACCAGTTCCGGACCGTTGTGGGTGGTGAGGGCGAGCCGCACCGCGCCGGTGTCGGTGACCGTCTCGGTGACGCCGGTGACGTCGGACGGGAGCACCGACCGCGCGGCGGCGACACCCTCACCCGCGGCCACCTCGATGGTCACGACGTCGTCGGCGAAGTCGCGTTTGAGCACCGCCGGAGTCGCGTCGGCGATGACGGTGCCGTTGTCGATCAACACGATCCGCTCGGCCATCGCGTCGGCCTCGTCGAGATAATGCGTGGTGAGGAGCAGCGTCATCGCGTTCTCCTCCCGCAGCCGCAGCACGTGCTCCCACAGGTTGGCCCGCGCGTGCGGGTCGAGGCCGGTGGTCGGCTCGTCGAGGAACAGCAACCGCGGGTGGTTCATCAGTCCCATCGCGACGTCGAGCCGTCTGCGCTGACCGCCGGACAGCGACTGCACCGTTCGCTTCTCCATCCCGGTGAGTTCGAGCGCCTCGAGCAGGTCGGCGGCGCGGCGGCGGGCGACCTCACCCGGCACCGAGTAGAACCGCGCCTGATTGCGCAGCTCGTCCCCCACCCGGTACGAGTAGCCGCCCGCGTTGCCCTGCCCGACGTATCCGATGCGGGCCCGGACCTCGGCCGGCCTGCGCACCACGTCACATCCCGCCACCTCCGCGGTGCCGGAGGTGGGGCTCAGCACCGAGGTGAGCATCCGCATCGTGGTGGACTTCCCGGCCCCATTCGGCCCGAGGAAGGCCACCAGTTCCCCCTGCTGGACGTCGAGGTCGATGCCCTTGACCGCCTCGACGGTCTCCTTCTTGCGACGAAAGGTCTTCGTGAGCCCCCTCGCCCGAATCGCGTTTTCCGTACGGCGTACCGATTCAGTCACGGGATTTACGGTACGCTGCACGAGAAATCCGTGCAAGGCAGTTTCCAGAGGAGATCCACCCGTGGGCGAGACCAACGAACCCGCCGCCGCGTCGCACGCCCCCGCGGACAACCGACGGTTCGCCGTCCTCTGGGCCCCGCCCGCGCCGACACCCCGGCGGGGTCGACCGGCCCGGGTGAACCGCGCCCAGGTGGTGGACGCCGCGGTCGGGGTTGCCGACGAGAAGGGCCTGGACGCGGTCTCGATGCGGTCGGTGGCCCGCGCGCTCGGCGTCGGCACGATGACGCTGTACTCGCACGTCCCGGCCCGCGAACACCTGGTCGACGCGATGATCGACCGCGCATACGCCGACTTTCCGCTCCCCGACCCGACGCTGACCTGGCGGCCGGCACTCGAGGCGTACGCGCACGGCCTCTTCACCCTGCTGCGGGCGCACCCCTGGCTCTTGACGGTGAACACCTGGCGAATGCCGTTGGCGCCACACGTCTTCGACGCGGAAGAGGCAGGCTACCGCATCCTCATCGACACCGGCCTGACCCCGCGCCAGGTGATCGAGACGGTCGCCATCGTGAACCAGGCGGTGTCCGGGTTCGCGCGCGGCGCCGCCGCGGAGGATGCCGACACCCGCGCGCAGGGTACGGACTACGAGACGTACTGGGCTCCCCAAAACGACTTCTGGACCAACACCTTCGACCCCGCCCGGTACCCGACGCTGACCCACCTGTGGACCGTCGGCGCGTTCGACGACGCCGCAACCCCGTTCGACCTGCGCATCGGCGCATTGCTCGACACGATCGAACTGCTCATCGACCGGATGGGCAGCACCAACAGCTAAGAGTGCAAACCCCTCCTTGCGAAGGTTGGGGGTACGTCCTAATCTCGTGGAATGTCCAAGACGTTCGTCGGTGCCCGCCTGCGTCAGCTGCGCACCGAACGCGGCATGAGCCAGGCCGCGCTCGCGAAGACGCTCGAGATCTCGGCGAGCTACCTCAACCAGATCGAGCACGACGTCCGCCCCCTGACGGTGCCGGTGCTGCTGCGGATCACCGAGGTCTTCGGTGTCGACGCCACCTTCTTCTCCTCCCAGGACGACACCCGCCTGATCGCCGAGCTGCGGGAGGTGGCCCTCGACCAGGAGATGGGGATCGACGCCGACCCGCAGGAGCTCGCCGAGATGGTGTCCGCGCACCCGTCCCTGGCTCGGGCGGTGGTGAACATGCACCGCCGCTACCGCAACACCACCGCGCAGCTCGCGGCGGCGACCGAGGACCGTTACAGCGACGGCAGTGGCTCCGGCTCGATCACCAAGCCGCACGAGGAGGTGCGGGACTACTTCTATCAGCGGCAGAACTATCTGCACGAACTCGACACCGCGGCAGAGGATCTCACCGCCCGCATGCGATTTCACCGCGGTGATGTCGCTGGCGAGATCGCCAACCGGTTGCAGGCCGTGCACGACGTGCAGATCGTGCAGCGCATCGACCTCGGGGAGGGGGTGCTGCACCGCTTCGATCCGCAGGCCCGGGTCCTGGAGATCTCCCCCCACCTGTCGGGCGGACAGAAGGTGTTCAAGTTCGCGGCCGAGCTCGCGTACCTCGAGTGCGGGGACCTGATCGAGAAGCTGGTCGACGAGGGAAATTTCACCTCCGATTCCTCCCGCTCCCTTGCGAAGCTCGGGTTGGCCAACTACTTCGCCGCAGCAACCGTGCTCCCGTACGGGCAGTTCCACGAGATCGCGGAGGACTTCCGATACGACATCGAGCGGCTCTCGGCGTTCTTCTCGCAGTCCTACGAGACGATCTGCCACCGCCTGTCCACCCTGCAACGCCCCAAGCTGCGCGGCGTTCCGTTCTCGTTCGTCCGGGTGGACCGGGCCGGAAACATGTCGAAGCGTCAGTCCGCCACCGGATTCCACTTCTCTTCCAGCGGCGGCACCTGCCCGCTGTGGAACGTGTACGAGTCGTTCGCGTACCCGGGCAAGATCATCACGCAGATCGCGAAGATGCCGGACGGCCGGAGCTACCTGTGGGTCGCCCGGACCGTCGAGCGCCGCGCGACCCGCTACGGGCAGCCGGGCAAGACGTTCGCGATCGGCCTCGGCTGCGAGCTGCGGCACGCCCACCGGACCGTCTACGCGGACGGCCTGAACATCGAATCCGATGCCGCGGCAACCCCTATCGGTGCGGGCTGCCGGGTCTGCGAGCGAATGAACTGCCCCCAGCGGGCGTTCCCTCCGCTCGGCAAGGAACTCGACATCAACGAGCACCGCAGCTCCGTCTCGCCGTACCTGATCGCCGGGACCTGAGCGGTCACCGACCGGGGGCCGGTCCGCGGGGCGGATCCGGATCCTCAAGCCCGGCCAGGGTCCCGACCTCCGTCCAGTCGCCGCGGGCTCGGGCCGCCGGGTAGCCGGGCCACGCGAGCACGCGCACGGTCCGGTCGGCGTCGACGGCGGTGACGGCCAGGCAGTCCGCCGATTCCCAGTGCACCGCACAGTGACTCGGCGGGATCCGGCCGACGTCCGTCCACCCACCCCAGGCACCGTCCGGTTGCCGCCTGCGGTGTCGCATCAGCCCGCCCTGCAATGCCGCGACAACAACCAGACCGAGGCGCTCGTGGGTCACCGCGCACGCGCCGACGCAGTCGCTGCCAACATCGGACCGGGCGGCTGCGCGGGGCACCCCGTCGTCCACCCACACCGGCAGGTGCCCGAGGTCCCCGCCGCCGGACAGCGTGAGCAGCTCGGCGCCGCCTCTCGTCGGCGTCACCACCACCGAGCGCGCCCGCCCGAGCCGACACCAATCGGCGTCCGCCACCCGGCCCGGGTCGACGACGGCGGCGACGACCTCATCGGATGGTGTGGTGCCGACGAGCAGGACACCCCCGTCCACCGCGCAGGCGTGCACCCCCGCCGGAAAGGGTCCGCCGAGTACCGGATCCGGCCCGGACGGTGCGTGCGCGTGCAGGAGGCCGTCCGGGGAGAGGTCCAGGCGGAGCGCGCCCCCGGGGGTATCGACCGTCGTGGAGCCGGTCACCCGGGTGTCGCGGGCGTCCGGCGCCCGGCGCAGCCGGATCCGGCGAAACACCTCCGGATCCGGCATCCACGTCCCCTCCGTGACGGACACCCGGGCCAGCACGGTCCCGGTGCCATCGGCGTTTCCGGCGGGGAGGGTAATCGGGATATCCGCCTCCGGAACCACACCGCGCAGCCCCGAGGCGACCGGCCCCAGGTCCGGGTGCAGGTCGACCCGCTCCCGGGACGCTCCGCCGTCGACCGCGATCCCGTCCCGCCCGATCCACAGGTGCCGGGGCGCCTTGGGAATGGTCACCTCGACCCCCCACCCGGCCGGCGCCCCGTTGGAGCGGACGGACACCTCCCGGACGCCGGTGTGCACGGTCCCGATGTACCGCGCCATGCCGCCCTCCGGGAGGATCCGGACCGTGTGCTCGGTGTCCTGATCCAGTCCCTCGAACCGCACCTGGTGCACGGTGCCCGCCTCGGTGCCTGCGAACCCGTGCTCGCGTCCCGCGGAGACGACCTCCACCCAGCAGGCCACCGGAACTGCGGTGCGCCAGCGCAGGTACACCAGGTCGGCACGGACGGCGACCCGGCTGATGTCGATCCGCTGCGCCGGTGTCACCGGGACCTGCGCCGACTCGAGGACCGTCGTCACCACCAGCGTCGCCAGCACCTGCCCCAGCGCCGACCGGAGCGTGAACGTGTGCGTCTGATTCAACTCGATCTCGCCGGTCACCGATCCCGACACCCCCGAGCCGAGCGCGACCTCGGGACCGCCGTCGATCCGCCGGGTGACCCGGCCCGGTGCCAGCGAAGCCGTGCTCCACCCGACCGTGACCTGCTTCGGTTCCCGCACGCCGCTCGCGGTGAACACGACGGGATTCTCGGCGGGGTCGATCGACAGCGTCGCCATCCGTTCCTTCCACGCACCGCGTCGGGTCACGACGCGCGCTCCACAGTGTTGGCGATCGCCGACCCGCGGTCAACAACACCCGGTCGGCCGCGCCGCCGTCCCCGCCCGGTGCCCCCCCGGCCGAGGAGGCGAACCGACCGCCCGTGTCCGGTTCGGCAGGAGAGGTGTCGATGTTGGTCCGGGCGGGCCGGATCCGGTGCTACGTTGCCTACCGGATGGTGGAAATCACCGGAAGCGACGGGGCGGAGGGCCGTGATGCCGCGAGACCTGCTGGACGCGCGGCTGTCCGGACGCCGGATCATCGTGACCGGCGCGGCCCGCAGCATCGGCGCCGCCCTCGCGCGACGACTGCACCGCGGCGGGGCCCGGGTCGCGCTCCTCGGACTCGAACCCGAACTGCTCGAGCAGGTCGCGGTCGCGTGCGGCCGGGCACCGTGGCGGTACTGCGATGTCCGGGACGCGGGCGCGGTCGAGACCGCCATCGGGGAGCTGGTCGCCGAGCTCGGCGGGCTCGACGTCGTGGTCGCGAATGCCGGTGTCGGTGCGCAACTTCCGATGATCGGCGGCGACACCGAGGTGATGCGGCAGACCGTTGACGTGAACCTGATGGGGACCTACCACACGCTGCGGGCGGCGGGTGAGCACCTCGGTCATCCCGGCGGTTACGCGTTGATCGTCACCTCCGGCGCCGCTGCCGTCCACCTGCCGTTGATCGGCGCCTACAGCGCCACCGCCGCCGCGGTGGAGGCGCTCGGCAACACGCTGCGGGTGGAGATGCGGCACCTCGGCGCCCGGGTGGGTGTCGGCTATCTCGGGGAGATCGACACCGAAATGATCAGCATCGGGTTCGACAGCGCCGCCGCGGACAAGATCCGGTGGTCGGGCATGTTCACCGCGGTGTCACCGCTGGAGACCGCGGTGTCCGCATTGGAAAGGGGAATTGTGTTGCGCCGCCGACGGATCTATGCGCCGGGGTGGGTGGCCGGCCTGGTACACCTGCGCGTGCCCGCCCAGCGAGTGATCGACCTTCGCCGCCAGCCGAGAATGGCTGCGGCACTGTCGATCGCCCGCACCGAGCGGGCCCGGTTCACCACCGATCTCCCGGAGCGCACCCGGTGACCGCGCGGATCGCCCCCGGACGGCTACGCAGACTCGGTCCGCTGAACTGGATGGTGTGGCGGGTGGTCTCGCTCGCGTCGCGCACACCGGACGCCCAGGTGTTCAGCACCCTCGGCCGGGCCGGGGGCACCTACCGCGGGTGGCTGCACTTCGCGGGGACGGTGCTGCGCCCTGGCGGCCGGATCTCCCGCCACGAAACGGAACTGGTGATCCTGCGGATCGCCCACCTGCGCGGCTGCGACTACGAGATGGACCATCACATCCGGCTCGGGCGGCGCGCGGGCGTCACCGCCGAACTCCTCGCGCGGGTCCTGGTCGGCCCGGACGCGGACGGCTGGAGCGCCCGGCACCGCGCGATGCTCGTCGCGGTCGACGAGTTGGTCGCGACGAGGAACATCGCCGACAACGCCTGGGCGGCGCTGGCGGAGCACCTCGACGACCGGGGGATGATCGAGTTCGTCCTCCTCGTCGGCCAGTACGACATGCTCGCGACCACCATCGACACCCTGCGGATCGAGCGGGACACCTTCCACTGACTCCGGACGGGCGTACCGAGTGGTGCTCACACCGGATGCCTCCGGGGCAAGCCGGTGTGAGGATGCCAACGGATCCGGCCAGTGGGTTGGCGGCGCCGATGCGAACGCGGCTACCGTGGCTTCTTTCGGCCGTGACAGTCGTCCGCGCCACCGATCGGTAGGAACTCTTCGATGTCCACTGAGGTTCAGGACACCTCGCGCCCGGCCGCGGCCCCACACGAGAACCCCAATCACGACCGCCGCTGGCTGGTGCTGTGCATCGTGGCGCTCGCCCAGCTGACGGTGGTGCTCGACAGCACCATCGTGTCGATCGCCCTTCCCGAGGCGCAGCACGCACTCGGCATCTCCGACTCCGACCGACACTGGGTGGTCACCGCGTACGCGCTCGCGTTCGGCGCGTTGCTGCTTCTCGGCGGCCGGATTGCCGACTTCTGGGGCCGGAAGCGCTCGTTCATGGTCGGTATGATCGGGTTCGCGGTCGCATCCGCGATCGGCGGCATCGCGCAGAACGGCATCCAACTGTTCGCCGCCCGCGCCGGCCAGGGCGTGTTCGCCGCGCTGCTCGCGCCGGCAGCGCTGGCGATCCTGACCACCACCTTCATCGGGGAGAAGGAGCGGGCCAAGGCCTTTGCCGTGTTCGGCGCGATCTCCGGCGGCGGCGCCGCAATCGGCCTGCTTCTCGGCGGCCTGCTCACCCAGTACGTCGACTGGCGCTGGTGCCTGCTGGTGAACGTCCCGATCGCGATCTTCGCGCTCGCCGTCACCGCGCCGATCGTGCGGGAGACGAAGGCGCACGGCGACACCCGCTACGACCTGCCCGGCACCGTCCTGGTCGCGGTCGGGCTCGGCTCCCTCGTCTACGGGTTCACCCAGGCCGAGAAGCACGGCTGGTCCTCGTCGCAGACAATCGGCTTCATCGCGCTCGGGCTGGTGGCGCTCGTGGTGTTTGTGGTCGTCGAGAAGCGGTCCGCGAATCCGCTGCTGCCGATGTCGGTTCCGTGGCACCGCAATCGCGGGCCCAGCTTCCTCGCCTCGGTGATGGTCGGCGCTGCGCTGCTCGGCGGCACCCTGTACCTGACGTTCTACCTGCAGATCGTGCTCGGCTACAGCCCGTTCGTCTCCGGTGTTGCGTCGCTGCCGCTGTCGGTTGCCATCACGATCGCGGCGGCAGTCGCGGCGCAGCTGAGTACCGGGGTCGGCCCGAAGCTTCCGATGACGACGGGCCCCGTCGTCGCGGCCGCCGGGTTGCTGCTGCTCTCCCGGATCGAGGTGCACAGCTCGTACTGGACCGCGGTGCTGCCGGGACTGCTGGTCCTCGGAGCCGGTCTCGGTCTGCTGATGGTCCCGATGCAGAACCTGGCCCTGGTCGGGGTCCGTGACCACGACGCGGGCGCGGCGAGCGCGCTCGTCAACGCCACCATGCAGATCGGTGGGGCGCTCGGAACCGCCCTGTTCACCACGATCTACGTGTCCGCGAAGACCGTGTTCGCGGCGGACTCCCCGGCGTCCACCGATCCCGGCGCGCTGCGGGAGGTCGCCCTCGGCGCCGAGGTCGCCGGGTATAGCCAGGTGTTCGTCTGGGCCGCGGTCCTCCTGCTGGTCATCGCGCCGATCGTGGCGATCCTGGTGCGCGCCACGAAGTCCGACCTGCCCGACACGGCTCCGGTCGGGGTGCACTAAGTCGCGGACGTTCGCCTTCCGTGCGGTGATCGCGGCGCGCACACCCGACCACGAGGTTGACGCCATGCGCGATCGGCGATGTCCCCAGACGTGCGCCATCCGTGACACACCGCGCGCCCGCGGCGCCCGCCTACGCCGTCCGGTACGCCGCCCAGCCGCCGTGGTCGGTGATGTCGGTGGCGCCGTCGACGGCATCGTGGGTGCAGCCGAACCCGACGACGCTGCGGCCGTCGGACAGTTCGACCGCGGTCAGCGTCATCGGCGCGGGCAGCGCCGCGAGGAAGCGGCCGAGTCCGGCGTGCGACACCCGGAACACCTCCCCGACGATCGGTGATCCGAGGCCGGCGCCGCGACGCACCAGTCCCGGTTTCGGCGGGACCGTGTCCAGCGCGTACAGCCGGTAGGCGTCGGTGGTGACCGTCTCCCCCTCGAACCGGGCGCCGATCTCCTCGAGCTGGAAGTGCAGTGCCTGCCCCCGCAGATGCGCACCGAACACCGCGAGCTCCGCGCCGCCCTCGACGAGCGTCGGGGCGTCCACCGCGGCGAGCCGGGCGGCCAGGTCGACCGCCACCTGATCGCCGAAGGCGGGCACCACGACCATCACCCCGAACGGATTCCCCTGCGCGGTCGGCGTTCCCGGCACCGCGACCGCAGCCATGTCGAGCAGGTTGCAGAAGTTGGTGTACGTCCCCATCCGCCGATTGATCGCGATCGGGTCGGCCTGCACCGCGGCGATGGTGGGGTGCTCGGTGGTGGTCGGCAGCAGCAGGGCATCGTACCCGGCGAGGGTCGCCGCCGCGATCGCCTTGGCCCGCACCAGCGCGTCCTGGTCCGCGACCAGCTCGTGTGCCGCAGGCGTCTTCGCGGCGGCAACGATGGCGGCGACGGTGGGATCCGCCCCGGCGGGGCCGCTCCCGAGGAAGGTCCCGATCGCCGCGTACCGCTCGGCGACGACGGCACCGTCGTAGAGCAGGCGAGCCGCCTCAAGCAACCCGGAGATGTCGACGAAGCGGGTCTCCACGCCGGTGGCCTCCAGCCCGGCGACGGTGTCGGAGAAGGCGGCGAGGTACTCGGGGCACAGGTCGGCGAGATCCTCGATCCGCGGCACCGCGACGACCGGCGCGGCGGGGGCGGCAAGGCGCACATCGGCGGGCCACTCCCGGCTGCGGGGATCTCGTGGCTCTGCTCCCACCATGATGCGGGCAGCGGTGGCCGCACCGCCCAGGTCCGGGGCGAGGACGGTGAGGCAGTCGTAGTCGACGCAGGCGGGCACCACACCGTGCGTGGGGATCACCCCGAGCGTCAGCTTCAGCCCGACGATGCCGTGCAGCGCGGCGGGCACCCGGCCCGATCCCGCGGTGTCGGTGCCGATCCCGATATCGGCGATGCCGAGCGCGACCGCGACCGCGGACCCCGAGCTCGACCCGCCGGAGACGCGGTCGGGGTCCCAGCCGCACCGCACCGCGCCGTACGGACTGCGGGTGCCGACCAGCCCGGTCGCGAACTGGTCCAGGTTGGTCTTGCCGAGCACCACCGCGCCCTGCGCGACCAGTCGCGCCACACCGCTCGCGGTGACCGTTGCCGGATAGGAGAATTCGGGGCACGCCGCGGTGGTCGGCAGCCCGGCGACGTCGACGTTGTCCTTGACCGCGAGGAGCAGCCCCGCGAGCGGAAGCCGCTCCCCCGCGGCCACCCGTGCCTCGACGTCACGCGCGTCCGCGAGCACGTCCTCCTTCTCCCGCAGGGTGATCCACACCTCGGGTCGATCGACCTCGGCGATCCGGAGGAACGCTCGCTCGACCCGGTCGGTGGGCGTGAGGGCGTCGCTGGCCGGAGTCGTGACCGTGCTCATGTTCATGCGGCTCCCATCACGACGAGCGGGGTACCGGGCTGCACCTTCGCGCCCGGTTCGACGAGTACCTCGAGGACCCGGCCTGCGCACGGGAACGTCACGGGCATCTCGAGTTTCATCGCTTCGAGAATCACCGCGTCCTGGCCGGACTCGACGGTGTGCCCCGGCTCGACCTCGACCCGCCACACGGTGCCCACCATCGGGGCCTCGACCGCGACCGCCCCCGGCGGCAGCACGATCTCGGTGGGAAGCTCCGGCTCGGGCGCCGCTGCCTCGACGCGGTCGAACTCCCCGGCCTCGTGCCAGGCCCGCTTCTCCGCATCGAACGCCACGGACTGACGGGCATTGAACGCGGCGATGGAGTCTGCATTGTCCGCGAGGAAGCGGAGATGATCGGCGAGCGCGAAGGTGCCGTCGGTGATCTCGGCGTTGAATCGGCCCGCCCGCGCCTGCGCCCGGTACTCGGTCAGCTGGTCGGGGGTGACCGGTTCCCAGACGATCCGGTCGAAGAACCGGAACAGCCACGGCTTGCCCTGCTCGAACGGCCCCTGCTGACGGTATCCGGACCAGATCGGCACGGTGCGTCCGACCAGTTGGTAGCCGCCGGGCGATTCCATCCCGTAGACGCAGAGGTACTTGCCGCCGATCCCGACCGCGTCGGACGGGGTCCAGGTGCGGGCCGGGTTGTACTTGGTGGTGGCCAGCCGGTGCCGAGGATCGAGCGGAACCGCGAGCGGCGCACCGAGATACACGTCACCGAGCCCAAGCACCAGGTACTCGGCGTCAAAGACGGCGTCCCGCACCTCCTCGACCGAGCCGAGGCCGTTGATCCGCCGGATGAACTCGATGTTCGACGGCAGCCACGGCGCGGTGTCGCGGACGCCGGCCCGGTACCGGTCGATCGCCTCGACGATCGACGGGTCGTCAAACGAGAGCGGCAGCCGGACGGTGCGACTGGGTACCACCAGGTCCGCGGTCGCGGGCAGCAGGTCCTCGATGTCCTGGAGCACGTCGAGCAGGCGGCCCGCGGGCAGCAGGTCGGGGTCGAAATGCAGGTGCAGGGACCGCACCCCGGGCGTGACATCGATCAGCCCGCGAAGCCTGCGCTCGGCGAGCGCCTCGGATAGCGCGTGCACCCGCATCCGCAGCCCCAGGTCGAGTTCCATCGCGCCGTACTCAACCAAAATGTTGTCGTCACCGCCGCGCAGGTAGGCCACCGCGGGGCGGTCCAGGATCGCGTCGCGGCGCCCGAGAATGCCGCCGTCGGAGGTCCATGAGCGGGCATCGGACGGGGGAAGAGTCGCCGCCCGAAGCAAATTCGATGAGCGCAGCCGTGCGGCCGCGGCATCGGTGACCGGGACGAACCGCACCGCGTCGCCGGGCCGGATCTGCCCCAGCTTCCAGCGGTGCGCGCTCGTGACGGTCAGCGGGCAGGCAAACCCGCCGAGGCTGGGCCCGTCCGGGCCGAGCAGGATCGGGGTGTCGCCGGACACGTTCAGCGCGCCGACGCTGTACGGGTTGTCGTGCAGATTCGACGGATGCAGGCCTGCGTCGCCGCCGTCGGTGCGTGACCAGCGCGGCTTCGGGCCCGCCAACCGGATGCCGGTCCGGTTGGCGTGCGCCGCCACCGTCCAGGTGGTGTCGTAGAACTGCGCCATGTCCTCGGCCGTGAAGTACGACGGGGACGGCTGCGGGCCCTCCGTCACCGCGAGATGCCAGGTGTGCGCGAACACCGGACGGTCGGCGGCCGGGACCGGCGCGGGAGCGGTGCCGCCGTCGGCCCGCCCCAGACTCAGCACGTCCCCGGTGGCAAGGGCGCGTCCGGTCGGCCCGCCGAAGCCGCCGAGAGTGAACGTCGATGCGCTGCCGAGGTAGGTCGGCGCGGCGACCCCGCCGCGGATCGCGAGATAGGTGCGCAGCCCGTCATCCTCGGGGCTGCCGATGTCGAGCACACCCCCGGCCGGGACCGTCACCGGTTCCCACATCGGCACCGGTGCCCCGTTCACGGTGACCGGCGCAGGCGCGCCGCCGACACACACCACCGTCTGCTCCGCGAACTCCAACCGCGGTCCCTGCAGGGTGCATTCGAGCCCGGCGGCATCGGCGGCGTTGCCGACCGCGGCGGTGACGAGCGTGAACGACAGATCGTCCATCGGGCCGGACGGAGGGATCCCGACCTCCCAATAGCCGAGCCGGCCGGGGTGGTCCTGGACGGTCGTCATCGTCCCGGCCCGGAGCACGTCGACGCGAGCGCCGCCGACCGTCAGGTCGGCAAGGGTTCCGGTGGTGTGGTCACCCGCCAGCACCGCAGGCAGTTCCGAGATCGCCCGCAGGTGTGTCAGATTCGTGGCAATGCCGTACAGCGCGGTCTCGTCGAGGGCCGCGCCGAGTGCCGTGAAGGCGGCCGTCCTGGTGCCCGCGGAGGTGATCACCTTGGCGATCATCGGATCGTAGTGCTCACTGACCTCGGTGCCGGTCTCCACCCAGGTCTCCACCCGGGTGTGGGCGGGGAACTCGACACCGGTCAGCAGGCCAGCGGACGGCCGGTAGCCACGGCCCGGATCCTCCGCGTACACGCGAGCCTCGACGGCATGGCCGCGGATCGCAGGCCCGGTGTCGGGCAGCGCGTCCAGCATCGACGAGTCGCCGCCCGCCAGTCGCAGCATCCAGTCGACGAGGTCGACGCCGGTCACCTCCTCGGTCACCGGGTGCTCGACCTGCAACCGGGTGTTCATCTCCAGGAACGACGCCGTACCGCGGTCCACGTCGTAGACGAACTCAACGGTGCCCGCCGACCGGTAGCCGACCGACGACGCCAGCGCCCGTGACGACGAGAGCATCTGCTCGACAACCGAATCCGACAACCCGATGGCGGGGGCCTCCTCGATGACCTTCTGGTTGCGGCGCTGCAGCGAGCAGTCCCTGGTCCCGAGGCTCAGGGTGCGGCCGACGCCGTCACCGAACACCTGGACTTCGACGTGCCTGGCCCTGGCGACGAACCGTTCGAGGAACACCCCGGACGAGGAGAAGTTCGCGGCAGCGAGCCGCTGCACCCGGTCGTAGGCGCCGCGGAGGTCCGCCGCGTCGAAGCAGGCCTGCATCCCGATGCCGCCGCCACCACCGACGGCCTTAAGCATCACCGGGTAGCCGATCTCCTCGGCCGCGGCGACCGCGTCGGCGACGGTGTCGAGCAGGCCGCTGCCCGCGACCAACGGCACCCCAACGGCCCGGGCCGCCTCCCGTGCGGAGTGCTTGTTGCCGAACACCCGCAGCTGCTGCGGGGTCGGACCGACGAAGGCGATCCCGGCGGCCTCCACGGCCGCGGCGAACTCGTCGTTCTCCGAAAGGAATCCGTAGCCCGGATGAATCGCGCCCGCTCCCGACGTGTACGCGGCCTCGATCACCGCATCCGCACGCAGGTACGACTGGGCGGCGGGCGCCGGACCGAGGCGCACCGCAACGTCCGCCATCTCGACGTGGGCGGCCGACGCGTCCGCGTCGGAGTACACCGCGACCGTCTTGAGTCCGAGCAGATGCGCGGACCGCATGATGCGGCAGGCGATCTCACCTCGATTTGCGACGAGGAGGGTGTCGAACGAGAGGGTGGTCATTGTCTTTCCGCCTTTCGTGGGGCACGTCCCGGTCAGTCGCGGACGGCGCTGGCCATCCGCGCCATCGCGAGCGCCTGCTGGGCGCGGTCGATGACGACCGCGCGGGATTCGTCGATGTGGGAGAGCAGGGCGTCGTGCGCCCGCTGCAGCTGTCCGTCGAGGATCAGTTCGGCGACCGTGATGTGTTCGGAGACGGTCGCGCTCATCCGGTCCGGGGTCAGGTAGTCGAACATCCGCACCGGGCGCACCCGCGCGTTCACGCCGGCCAGCGCGTCGCTGAGCGCCCGGTTGCCCGCCGCGGCGAGCAGGGTGGTGTGGAATTGTTCGTCGAGGGCGACGAAGCCGGCGTCCGGTTCCGGGGTCTCGTCTCGCAGCGCGTACCACCGCGCCAGCTCGGGACCGAGAACCTCCGGGTCGTGCCGATCGCCGGAACCGTCGAGGATCCGGCGAATACCCCGGACCTCCAGGGTGATCCGCAGCTCGTACAGGTCCGCAAGGTCCTCGAGCCGCGGCCGGTACGGGAACAGGCCCCGCACGTCACGTTGGACGAGGCCGTCCGCCTGCAGCCGGAGCAGGGCCTCGCGGACCGGGGTCCGCGAGACGCCGTACATCTCGGCGAGTCGTTCCTCGCTGAGCCGCTCGGCCGGGCCGATCCGCCCGCTCATCAGGTCGGCGCGCAGTGCGCGATAGACCTGCTCGCGTCGGGAACCGGTCGGTCCGGCCTCGGATGTCGCCGCCACGGTCAGATCGCCATCGCGGCGCGGACCGCGTCGCCGGAATCGGCGCCACCCCGCCCGGTGGAGGTGACGTGGCCCGCGGCGAGGACGCTGTAGTGCTGCGCCGCCTGCAGGGCAAAGCCGATGTGCTGCTCGACGAGCAGCACGCTCAGGTCCCCGCGCCGGGTCAGGTCGATGACGGTGCGTTCGATCTCCGCGACGACGTTGGGCTGAATGCCCTCCGTCGGTTCGTCCAGAATCAGCACCCGAGGCTCGGTGATCAGCGCCCTGGCGATCGCGAGTTGCTGACGTTGCCCCCCGGAGAGCAGGCCCGCGCGGCGGTCGAGCAGGCCGGCCAACGCCGGGAACAGGTCCAGTGCCTCCGCGATCAGTGCCCGCCCCCGTCTGCGGCCGTCGGCGACGACCTGCAGATTCTCGGCACAGGTCAGCTGGCCGAAGGACTGCTGCCCCTGCGGCACGTAGGCGAGTCCCCGTGCAACGCGGGCGCTTGGCCGCAGTCCGGTGATGTCCTCGCCGCCGAGCAGGATCCTCCCGGCCGACGCCTTGACCAGCCCGACGGCCGCCCGCAGCAGCGTGGTCTTGCCTGCCCCGTTGTGCCCCAGCACCGCGGCGACCCCACCCTCCGGGACCGTAAGCGACACTCCGTGCACGACCTCGGTGCGGCCGTATCCGGCACGGACATCGACGAATTCGAGCATCTCACTCCCCCTTCTCATGGTGTGCGGCGCCGAGGTAGACCGCCTGCACCTTCGGGTCCGCCTGCACCTGCGCGACGGTCCCCTCGGACAGCACCTTCCCGGCAGCGAGCACGGTCACCGAGGTCGCGAACGAGCGCATGAAGTCCATGTCGTGTTCGACGACGACGACGGTCCGCGCACCACCGATGCGGCGCAGCAGCTGTCCGGTCTCCTCGCGTTCCTCGAGGCTCATGCCCGCGACGGGCTCGTCGAGCAGCAGTACGTCGGCGTTCTGGACGAGCAGCATCCCGATCTCGAGCCACTGCTTCTGCCCGTGGGCGAGGATCCCGGCGGGGGTGTCGCGTTGCGCGGTCAGCCCGATCGTCTCGAGCGCCTCCTCGACCTCCGGAAGCACCTGCCCGCGGCGGCGCAGCAGGGTCCAGGCGGACCGCCGGGCACCCGCCGCGATGTCGAGGTTCTGTAGCACCGACAGGTCCTCGAACACGCTCGCGGTCTGGAAGGTGCGGCCGACCCCGAGCCGGGCGATGTGGTGCACCTTCTTTCCGATCAGTTCGACCCCGGACTTGGTCGCCGACCCGGTCGCCGGGACCAACCCGGTGATCGCGTCGACCAGGGTGGTCTTGCCCGCGCCGTTGGGGCCGATCAGGAACCGCAGGTCGCCCTGCAGCAGCGTCAGGTCCACCCCGTCGACGGCGGTGAACCCGTCGAAGGTGACGGTGAGTCCGCGCACCTCGAGGTACTCGCTGGACATGCCCGCGTTGCCACCGGGCTCGGGAGTCCGTGCTTCGGACAGGATCTCGGTCATGACGGCACCTTCACGGGTTCGGGCATCGCCGCGGGGGCGGGTGCGTCGGGCTCGGCCGAGGGTGGATCGACGCGCCGGCGCCGCAGCAGCGTTGCCAGGCCGGCGACACCGGCCGGGAAGAATCCGACGACCACGATGAACAGCAGTCCCTGCGCGTAAGTCCAGCCGGACGGGAACGACTCGGAGAACACGGACTGCGCCAACGCGACCCCGATCGCGCCGAGCACCGGGCCGAGCAGGGTGCCGCGGCCGCCGATCGCGACGCCGATCAGAAACGCCAGCGACGGAACGATTCCGACGTCCGCCGGGGAGATGATCCCGACGATCGGTACGAACAGCGCACCCGCGATGCCCGCGAGGAACGCGGCGACCACGTAGGCGACGAGTTTGATGTTGGCCGGGTCGTAGCCGAGGAACCGGACCCGCTCCTCCTGGTCCCGCACCGCGACGAGGAGTTCCCCGTAGCGCGAGCGCATCAGCTGCCGGATCAACGCAACCGACAGCAGCAGCACTCCTGCGGCGATGAAGAACAGCATTCGCTTGTTCACCGGGTCGGCGAGGTTGAACCCGAAGAAGGTGCGAAACCGGTTGAGCCCGTTGCTGCCTCCGATGGATTGCTGCCCGATCAGCAGGATCGCGAATGCCGCGGCGAGAGCCTGGGACAGGATCGCGAAGTAGGCGCCCTTGACCCGGCGTTTGAACACCCCGAGGCCGAGCACCAGCGCCACCAACCCCGGTAGCACCAGCACCGCGAGAATCGCGACGATCGGCGATGCGAACGGCTGCCAGTAGCCGGGCAGCTCGGTGATGCCCGCGATCCGCATGAAGTCCGGCACATCCTGACCCGTCAGCTGCGCGTCCGCGATCTTCAGGTGCATCGCCATCGCGTATGCACCGATGCCAAAGAACACGCCCTGACCGAGGGTGAGCATTCCACCGCGGCCCCAGGCCAATCCGATTCCGGCGGCGACGATCGCGAAACACAGGAACTTGCCGAGCAGGCCGAGCCGGAAGTCGGACAGGACCGCGGGCGCCACCGCGAACAGCAGCACCGCCGCGACCGCGAAACCGCCCCACACCCGCAGCCGGGGATGTGTCAGGACACTCATACCAGGCTCCTCGTCTTGACGGCGAACAGGCCTTGGGGGCGGACCTGCAGGAAGATCACGATGACGACGAAGACGATCACCTTCGCGATCGAGGCGGTCGTCGAGTACTCGACGAACGAGTTCAGGATCCCGAGGGCGAACGCGGCGATCACCGCCCCCTTCATCTGTCCGAGCCCACCGACGACCACGACCAGGAACGCGTCGATCAGGTAGCTCTGCCCGATCGTCGGGCTGGTCGACCCGATCAGAGTGAGGGCAACGCCGGCGACACCCGCAAGCCCGGACCCGATGAAGAAGGTGGTGACATCGGTGCGGCGCGAGGAGATTCCGCTGGTCTCGGCGAGATCCCGGTTCTGCACCACGGCGCGGATCCGACGTCCCATCGCCGACCGTTTGAGGGCAACCGCGACGGCGGCGACCGCGACCACCGCGAGCACCAGGATGAAGATCCGGGTCTTCGGCACCACCGCGCCGAGGATCTCCACGCCACCCGAGAGCCACGGCGGCGCAACAACGTTCACCGCCGGTGCCCCGAAGATGTCGCGCGCCAGCTGCTGCAGCACCAGACCGACACCGAACGTCACCAGCAGGGTGTCGAGCGGCCGGTGGTACATCCGCTGAACCAGCGTCACCTCCAGCAGCACACCCATCAGACCGCCGACGACGAAGCCGACAAGCAGGGACACCAGCAGGGACCCGGTCGCGCTCGAGATCACCTGCTGCACGACGTATGCCGTGTAGCTACCCGCCATGATGAACTCGCCGTGGGCCATGTTGATCACGCCCATCTGGCCGAACGTCAACGACAGTCCCAGCGCGGCCAGCAACAGGATCGACCCGATGCTCAGGCCCGTGAACAACTGCCCGATCACGACGTCCACGTGCGTACCTCCTCCCTCACCGATCGGTTTCGTCGCGTCGTCTACTGCTTCGCCATGCCCTCGGCCCACGGGTAGGACTCGAGGTACGGGTCGGGCACGATCGGCTGACCGGAGTCCCAGATGGTGTGGATCAGTCCGTCACCGCGGATCTCGCCGATCCGGGCGGTCTTGGTGATGTGGTGGTTGGAGCCGTCGATGGTGACGGTGCCCTCTGGGGCGGCGAAGCTGACGCCGTCGGCGTTGGCCTGGATGTCCGCGACCGCGAACGAGTTCGCCTTCTCGACGGTGTTCTTCCACAGGTAGACCGAGGTGTACGCGGCCTCCATCGGGTCGGAGGTGGGCTTGTCCTGGCCGTACTTCGCCTTGTACGCCGCGACGAACGCCGTGTTCTCCGGGCTGTCAACGGTCTGGTAGTAGTTCCACGCCGTCAACTGGCCCTCGACGTTCGCCACCCCGATGCCGCCGATCTCCTCCTCGGCGATCGAGACGGACACCACCGGCATCTGCTGCGGGGTGAGGCCGACGTTCTTGTACTCGCGGAAGAACGCGACGTTGGAGTCGCCGTTGAGGGTGTTGAAGACGGCGTCCGCGTCGGCGGTGCGAACCTTGTTGACGATGGTGGAGAAGTCGGTGGAGCCGAGCGGCGTGTAGTCCTCGCCCTTGACCTCCATGCCGTTGGCCGCGGCGTAGGCCTTGATGATCCGGTTCGCGGTCTGCGGGAAGACGTAGTCGCTGCCGACCAGGTAGAGGGACGTGACGCCCTTCTCCTTGAGGTAGTCGAGCGCCGGGATGATCTGCTGGTTGGTGGTGGCACCGGTGTAGAAGATGTTCTTCGAGTCCTCGAGGCCCTCGTACTGCACCGGGTAGTACAGGAGCGCGTTGCGGTCCTCGAACACCGGCAGCATCGCCTTGCGGCTCGATGACGTCCAGCCACCGAAAACCGCTGCGACACAGTCGCTGCTGATCAACTTCTCGGCCTTCTCCGCGAACACCGTCGGCTCGGAGGCGCCGTCCTCGCCGACGACCTGGATCTGCTTGCCGAGCACGCCGCCCGCGTTGTTGATCTGTTCGACTGCGAGCGCGATCGAATCACGCACGGTCACTTCGGAGATCGCCATCGTGCCGGACAGCGAGTTGAGTGAACCGACCTTGACGGTGTCCCCGCTGGTGTCGACGCAGGACGCGGCCGCGGAGTCGCCGGCAGCGGTGTCCGAGGCCTTGCTGCCGCATCCGGTGAGGACCAGGCCGAGGGCGGCGACGGCGGCGGGCGCGGCGAGGGCGCGCTTCGAGAGGTGACGCATGGGCGGGCCTTTCGGTCGAGGAACGTGCGGGGCGAGACGGGCCAGTGAATCCGGTATCCGGCCGCTGTATACGGCCCGGTATCCGTTGGATGCAGACAGTAGGCGGAAGTTGTTGCGCCGGAATGTCTGTCGGTCACCAGCTGGTTTCGCACGTTGCGTCGACGTGAAGATGCCCTCACTCCCCCGATCGGGAGTGGTGAGAAACGGCGAAGGGGGGCCGAACAGAAGGGTTGGGGGCCCCTCCCCAGGGGGGCGGCTCCCCCCCCCCTGAGTCCTTCTTGCCCCCCGGTGGGGCAAAAAAAACCCCCGGGAACGGAGATGCCCGA
>NZ_JBHXNU010000002.1:0-66852 GCF_042719255.1 Rhodococcus sp. NPDC058532 | reverse complement strand
TTTGTTGTGATCCCGGTTGTGTTGAGCGTGTTGTGGAGAGGGGAGGCCCCCCCCCCCCCCGGGGGGGGGGGGGGGGAAAAAGGGGGGAGGCCCCCAAACGGGGTTGTTCCCCCCCCCTTCGCCGTGGAGGCGGCTACGCCACCCGTGAGTCTTTCTGGCCCCGTGGTGGGCCAAAAAGACTCACGGGCAGCGGAGCTGCCTAGAAGTTGATCATGTGGCCTGCGAGGCCGTGGATGGCCTCCTGCAGCGCCTCCGACAGGGTCGGGTGGGTGTGCACGTTGCGGGCCAGCTCGTTGACCGTGAGGTCCCACTTCTGCGCAAGGGTCAGCTCCGGCAGCAGCTCGGAGACGTCGGGGCCGATCAGATGGCCGCCGATGAGCTCGCCGTGCGTCTTGTCCGCGATCAGCTTGACGAAGCCGGTCGGATCGGCGAGGCCGTGGGCCTTGCCGTTCGCGGTGAACGGGAAGGTCGCGACCTTGACGTCGTAGCCCTCCGCCCGTGCCTGCTCCTCGGTGAGACCGAACGACGCGACCTGCGGCTGGCAGAAGGTGGCGCGCGGCATCATCCGGTAATCGCCCAGTTCGAGGGTCTCCGCGCCGCCGATGGTCTCTGCAGCCACGACGCCCTGCGCCTCGGCGACGTGCGCGAGCTGCAGCTTCGCGGTGACGTCGCCGATCGCGTAGATGCCGGGCACGTTGGTGCGCATCCGCTCGTCGATCGCGATGGCGCCGCGGTCGGTCAGCGCGACACCGGTGTTCTCAAGGCCGTAGCCGGTCACGTTCGGGGCGAAGCCGACGGACTGCAGCACCTTGTCCACGACGACGGTCTCGACGGTGCCGGACTTGTTGTCCTTGATCGCGACGGTGACCTTGGTGCCGTCGTCCTCGATGGTCTGGACCGCGGCGCCGGTCTTGATCGTGACGCCGAGCTTCTTGTACTGCTTGGCGATCTCCTTGGAGACGTCGGCATCCTCGTTCGGCAGCGCGCGGTCGAGGAATTCGACGATGGTGACGTCGACGCCGTAGTTCTTCAGGACGTAGCCGAACTCCATCCCGATCGCGCCCGCGCCGACAATCAGGATCGATCCGGGCAGGTCGCGGGTGAGGATCTGCTCCTCGTAGGTGACGACGTTGCTGCTCAGCGACGTGCCGGGGAGCAGCTTGGTGGTGCTGCCGGTGGCGATGATGACGTTGTCGAAGGTGACCGTCGCGGTGCCGCCCTTGGCCAGCGCAACGGAGATCGCGTTCGGGCCGGTGAAGGTGCCGCGGCCGTCGAACTCGTCGATCTTGTTCTTCTTCATCAGGAAGTGGACGCCCTTGACGCGGCCGTCCGCGACCTGGCGGCTGCGATCGAACGCGGCGCCGAAGTCGAACGACGCCTCCCCCGAGATGCCGAAGGTCTTCGCCTCTTTCGTGAAGATGTGCGCAAGCTCGGCATTGCGGAGAAGCGCCTTGGACGGGATGCAGCCCACATTCAGGCAAACACCGCCCCAGTACTTCTCTTCGATGATGGCGGTTTTCAGACCCAGCTGCGCCGCGCGGATGGCTGCGACATACCCGCCGGGACCGGCACCGAGGACAACGACGTCATAGTGTGAGGTCACGATTCCCCAGGGTAGTCCCGCCCGAATTCCCTGTCCCGACACGGTCCGGTTACCGACGAGTAGGGTCCGCGGCGCGAGCTGGCCCGACCCGCTCGCGCGGCATCCCGCCGAAATCGCGCCGAACGACCGGGTCGGGGAGGACAATCGAGGGGGTGGTCGTGGGCCCGTCAGGACCGAGTCCACGACCACCGCCCGGCCCGCCGGAATCCGCGCTGGCCGGGGCCCGACGCGCCCGGCCGTCCGGCGTGCCGCGCCGCGGAGTATCAATGATGAATGGCTGCACCCGACCCGAACGACCCGCATCTCTGGCTCGAGGACGTCACCGGCGACGCCGCCCTGGACTGGGTCCGGACCCGCAACGACCGCACGGTTGCCGAGTTCGCGTCCACCCCGGACTTCACCGACCTGCAGACCCGCATCCGGGCCGTCTTCGACACCGACGCGCGCATCCCGTACGTCCGCAGGCGCGGCGCGTTCCTCTACAACTACTGGCGCGACGCCGACCACGTGCGCGGGCTGTGGCGACGCACCACGATGGACTCGTACCGCACGGCCGCCCCGGAGTGGGAGGTCCTCGTCGACCTCGACGCGGTCGCGGAAGCGGAGGGCGAGAACTGGGTGTGGTCCGGTGCCCAGGTCCTGCGGACCGAGGACGGCAACGACCAGACCCGGGCGCTGGTCAGCATGTCCCGTGGCGGCGCCGACGCCGTGGTGATCCGTGAATTCGATCTTGTCCGACGCGAATTCGTCGCCGTCGCCGACGGCGGATTCGTGCTCCCCGAGGCGAAGACGGACATCGACTGGATCGACATCGACACCGTCTACGTCGGCACCGACACCGGCCTCGACGCCCTCACCGACTCCGGCTATCCGCGGATCGCGGCCCGGTGGAGTCGCGGCACCGACGTCCGCGACGCCCCGGTCGTGTTCGAGGGCGAGCACACCGACGTCGCGGTCTCGGCATGGTTCGACCGCACCCCCGGCTTCGAACGCAGCTTCGCCGAACGCTCTGTCGACTTCTACACCTCGCAGCGGTTCGAAATCGCCAGGGACGGAAGCCTGATCCGCATCGACGCCCCCGAGGACGCGCGGGTGTCCGCGCACCGGGAGTGGCTGCTGATCCGCACCCGCTCCCCCTGGACGGTCGGCGCGGACACCCATCCGGCGGGCACCCTGCTCGCCGCGAGGTACACCGACTACCTGGCTGGCTCCCGGGACCTGACCGTGCTGTTCGCACCGGACGCGCACACCGCACTCGAGCAGTACGTGTGGACCCGCAATCACCTGCTGCTGGTGACGCTGGCGGATGTGCAGACCCGGATGCGGGTCCTCACCCCCGGCCCGTCCGGGTGGACCGACATCCCGCTGGACGGCATCCCGGACCTGACGTCCACCGACGTGCTCGACGTGGATCCGGTGGACTCCGACGAGTTCTTCCTCAACTCGGGCGGCTACCTGACTCCAGCGACGCTGCTGCACGGGTACGTCGGCGAACCCGTCGAGGCACTCAAGCAGGCCCCCGCCTTCTTCGACGCGGCGGACCTGTCGGTGTCCCAGCGGTTCGCGACCTCCGAGGACGGCACCGCGATCCCCTACTTCGTGGTCCGCCGCGCGAACGCAGCGCCGGGCCCGACGCTGCTCTACGGCTACGGCGGCTTCGAGAACTCGCTGCTCCCCGGCTACAGCGGCGCCCTCGGCCGCGGCTGGCTCGAACGCGGTGGCACCTACGTCGTCGCGAACATCCGCGGCGGCGGCGAGTACGGTCCGGGCTGGCACACCCAGGCGTTGAAGGCGGGGCGGCACCGGGCGTACGAGGACTTCGCGGCCGTCGCCCGCGACCTCGTTGCGTCCGGCATCACCACTGTCGCGCAGCTCGGCGCCCAGGGCGGCAGCAACGGCGGACTGCTGATGGGCGTGATGCTCACCCGCTACCCGGAACTGTTCGGTGCCATCGTCTGCCAGGTGCCGCTGCTCGACATGCGGCGCTACCACCTGCTACTCGCCGGCGCCTCCTGGATGGCCGAGTACGGGGACCCCGACGACCCGGACGCGTGGGCCTACATCGGGGAGTACTCGCCGTACCAGAACACCGACCCGGACCGGGCCTACCCGCCGGTGCTGATCACCACGTCCACCCGCGACGACCGGGTGCATCCGGGGCACGCGCGGAAGATGGCCGCCCGCCTCGAGGAGCAGGACCACCCGGTCCGGTACTACGAGAACATCGAGGGCGGGCACGGCGGCGCCGCCGACAACGCGCAGCTCGCGTTCAAGTCGGCGCTGGCGTACGAGTTCCTCTGGCGCACCCTGAACTGACCCCGTTGAACGGGGGTTCATGTGTCACGTCCGGCTGGCGGATGACTCATGAACCCCCGTTCAATGCGTCGGGAGGGGGTCAGTGCACGATTCTGGCGAGAGCACGCAGGTCGGATTCGATCCGCCGGAACAGCTGGTACACCCCGAGGAACGCGGCGATCCCGCCGAGGCACAGCACCCGGACGGTCACATCGACGGCGCTGCCCGGGTGGTCGCCGACGAAGCTGAGCCCCGCGACCCCGATCAGCGGCACCGAGGCTGCGACGGCGAGATAGCGGGTCCCGACGCGCCGCAGCGCGCGGATGTCGCGGCCGTCGGTGCCGCGGATCTCACCGTGGGACAACACGATCGGATACAGGCAGCGGACCGCATAGTAGGTCAGAAGGAAGTACGGGTAGGCGACGGCGACCGCGCCGCACACCACCAGCGATGCGAGCAGGTGGGAGTAGGCGCGCTGCGGGATGCCGCCCGCCACGATCCGCAGCGCGATCGGATACCCGATCCCCGCCACCAGCCACGCCGCGAAACTGACGACGACGGCACGATGCCCGAGGCCCAGCGTCGCGACCCGCGCCCGGCCCAGGGTTGCGGCGTCGTAGCTCCGGCCCCGGCGGATCCCGCGGGGCACCGTCAGCGCGAGCCTGCACCACCACACGATCAGCACGCCCGCGATCGGGAAGGCGACCGCCCCGACCACCAGGTGCACGAACTCGAGGTGCTGCTGCGCCCGCACCGACAGGGTCGAGATGATCAGCTCCCGGTTGTAGTAGTAGTTGTAGCCCGCGGCAACGAGATTCGGGATCCCGATCGACAGCAGCAGGATCGGCAGTGCCCACCGCCACAACGACGCCCGGACACTGCCAGGTCGGGGGTCGACGAGGTCACGGGCGTGCGGGTCCAGGCACAGCGCGAACTGGCGGGCCAGCCTCCTGCCGTCCGACCAGCGGTCGGCGGGGTCCGGTGCGAGCGACCCGATCAGGACCCGTCGCAGCGCGGCGGGACAGTCGGCGGGCAACCGGCCCGCGAGGTCGTCGTCGACCCCGCGTCGACGCCGCGCGAGTGGCTCGTCCCACGGCTGACCCGGTGCGGCGTCGGGGAACGGCCGCGACCCGGTCAGCAGTTCCCACAGCAGCACGCCCAGTGAGTAGATGTCGCTGCGGGTGTCGATCGGGGCGGACGCCCCCGCCGCGCGGCCCGCCACCGCCGCCAACTGCTCGGGTGACATGTACGCCGCCGACCCGGCCACCGCACCCGACGCGCCGGGCACCGCGGGGGTATCGCCCGAACTGACGTTGAAATCGGCGAGTTTCGGCACCCCCTCGGGTGTGAGCAGCACGTTCGCCGGTTTGATGTCGCGGTGCAGAACCCCGTGCGCGCGGGCGTACTCGAGCGCCTCGGCGAGCCGCAGCCCGATCCACGCCACCGTCTCCGGCCAGGACAGCGCCGCCACCTCCTCGCGCACGCTCGATTCGGCGGGCCGCATCTCACCCTTACCTGCCCGGATCCGGTCGATCGAGTCGAGCAGCAGCCGTCCGTCCCGCTGGTCCTGCGGTGTTCGCCGCACCAGCCGGACCACGTCGAGCAGGGTGCCGCCGGACACGTACTCCATGAACAGCATCCGCAGCCTGCGGTCCTCGAGGACCCGCTGGTCGAAGACCCGCACGATGTTCGGGTGGTCGAGCCGGGCCAGGGTCCGCGCCTCGCTCCCGACGTCCCGGGAGATCTTGAGCGCGACCCAGCGCTGCATCGACCGCTGCCTGGCGAGGAACACCCTGGCGAACGCACCGTGGCCGAGCTCGGTGACCAGGTCGAAGTCGTCGAGCCGGTGCTCGCCGGCGAGGTCGTCGCTGCCGGGCAGCTCCAGGCCGCCGGTGCCCACGGTTCTCGGGTCGTGCTCCCGCAGCCAGTCGAAGCGGTCGGCCTGAGCGGGGAACTCCGCCACGTAGTCGTTGGGGTCGACGGTGTCCCCGCTGAGCCTGCGCACCCGGTACTCCTCGTAGACGAGCTCCGGCGGCAGCGGCTCGGCAAGCAGTTCCGGAAACTCGAGGCAATAGTCGGCGATCCGTTTCGGCCGGTGCACCCGCAGCCACCGGTACGCGAGGTCGACGGCGATCAGCTCGACGAGCGCCGCCCGCCGGATCGCGGCCATGTCCGGCAGGTACTCCCGCAGGTCGGCCGACGCCCGCGCCTCCTCCCAGTCCGCGACGAGGCGCCCGACCCCCGAGTCGACGACGAATCCCGGGCTCGCACCGGGCGCGCTCGGGTGGGTGCCACCGCCCGGGTCGGGCTCGATGTGTCCGCCCGGGTCGGGCTCGATGTGTCCGCCCGGGTCGGGCTCAATGTGTCCGCCCGGGTCGGGTTCCGTCCCCGGCCCCGGTGGCGGACCGCTCGCAACGGTCTCGTCACCCGCGGGTCGGGCGGGCCGATCCATGGCCGGTCGTCACTCTCGGTCCCGCAGCCAGGCCACGATCCGGTCCACGGTGCTTCCGCAGTTGCGGATCCACCCGTTGTGTCCCAACGGTTCCCCCTGGTGCCATGTCGTGACGTCCGCGTTCGGCAGCTTCCGGACCAGGTCCCGGATCGCGGGTTTCGGGGCGAGGTCGTCGGCCTCGACGGAGATGGAGAGCACCGGGAGGGTCAGCCCCGCCAGCGCCTGCTCGTAGTCGATGTCGGCGTCCGCGGGGTCGATCAGGCCGGTCCGCGCGAACCGGGACCAGTCCGAGATCAGGACCTTCGACTGGCGTCCGAAGCCGCCGACGTCGAACCGGTCGCCCGGCCAGAACCCCGCCACGTTGGCGGTCACCGACATCGCGGCCGAGCCGACGAGCAGTCCCGCGCCGCGCATCATCCCGTGCGTGCGGTGGAACGGAGACCCGGACGCGACCAGAATCACCCCGCCGAGCGCACCGTGGATGCGGGCCGCGTACATCACCCCCAGCTGCCCGCCCATGCTGTGCCCGAGCAGGTACGGGGTGCTCTCGTCGAACCGTTCCCGGACGGCCTCGAAGATCGCCGGGTAGTCCACCGACGCCAGCTCCTGATAGCCGTAGCTGCTTGCCGGGCCGGGTCGTGGCCTGCTGTCGCCCTGGCCGCGCAGTTCCCCGATCGCCGCGTTGAACCCGTGGCCGACCAGGGCCCGAGCAACGGTGTCGTAGTAGCCGCCCGGCACCCCGAGCCCGGGGAAGATGACCACCACCGGCGCCGCGTCCCGGCCCGCGAACAGCCGCACCGGGACCTCGGTTCCGTCCGGCATCTGAATCGGAATCGTCTCCACCGTTCAATACTCTCCCCTGAGCGCTGCTGCCGATAGTGTTCGACCATGGCACTCTCCGACCCGCTGCTGCTTCCCGCCGGAACCGAGTTCACGCCCGACGATCTGATCTTCTACGCCGATCGGGACAGCCGCACCCTGGACGAGGCGCTCGCGGACGCGGACCTGCTGGTCAGCTGCCCGCACGCGGGATCGCTGATTCCCGCGGAACTCGCCGAGTTCCTTGCCCCGGAGTTCACCCGCCGGCTGCAGTTCGACTTCACCGACTGTTCCACCAGCCCGATCGTGCGGCGCTGGGCCGAGCTCGACCCGCGCATCGTGTACGTCGAGAACCCGCATCCGCGGTTGGTGCGCGACCCCAACCGGGCCAGGCCCGCCGACCTGCACGCGGACCTGGTCGAGGCGTTCGCCCGGGTTCGGGCGGCAGGCCCGTACAACCGTGTCGACCTCACCGGGGTGGACGCGATCCGCCCGGTCACGTTCTCGTTCTTCCCGCTGCTGGTCGAGCCCGACAGCGCCGCCGGGATGCGGGTGCTGGCGAACTCCCTCGCTGCCGTGGCGACCCGCGGGCTCGAGGTGTACGAACGGACCAGGGACGACCTGATCGGCCGGATGGTCGACCTCGCGTTCACCAGGGCACGGGACACCGGCCGCCCCGTCGAGTTCACCACGCTGTCCTTCCACGACACGATGAACACCACCACCACGCGGGACGGTGCGGTGAATGTCGCTCGTGCACCGGAGGATCGGCTGCCCGATGTGGTTGCCCTGTCCAATCGTGGTGACCACAACGGGGATCCGCGCGGCGACCACCCGGTGACGATGGCACCCGGGATGATCCGGGCGCTCGCGGACGCGCACCGGACCGGCTTCGCGGTCGACGGCGAGGCGGTTGCCCTGAATCAGCCATACCTCGGCAGTCAGGAGATCATCTCTGCCGGACGCCGATTCGCCGAGCTGGCGCCGCAGGCCGCGGCGGCCGGAGTGACCCTCGCTGCGGTGCAGGCGGAGTTCCGCCGCGAGTTCCTGCTCGGCCCCACCCTCACCGCCGAACTGCACGAGCCGGGCGTCGGGTGGCCGGTGGCGGACCCCGACCAGGTCGAGTCGATCGCGGAGTTGTGCCGGGCCGCGTGGGACGCGTACCGCGCCCGCTGACTCAGCCCAGGATCACCCCGAGCGCCGAACCCGCCGCGATCGTGGTGACCGCGAGGATCAGGGTCGGCAGGAAGAACGAGTGGTCGACGAGTTTGCTGCCGAGCTTGGTGCTGCCCGACTCGTCGAAGTTCGCGGCCGCGATCTGGGAACCGTTGGTGGGCAGCAGGTAGACGCCGGCGAACGCGCCCGCCCACATGCCGCTGATCAGTCCCGGCGCCAGTCCCGCGGTGAGGCCGATCGGCACGATGGTCCGGGTCGCGGTCGACTGGCTGGTGGTCAGCACGCACACCAGGAAGACGCCGAGCGCGAAGATCCACGGCGCCGCCTCGACAAGGTCGCCGACGGTGTCGGTGATCAGTTCTTCGTGCGCGCTGATGAAGGTGTCGGTCATCCAGGCGAGACCGAACAGTGCGATCGCCGAGACCATGCCCGCCCGGAACACCGACATCGTCGGCACGTCCGCGACCGGCGGCCTGCTCACCAGCAGGATCAGGGTGCCGACGACGAACATGATCATCTCGATGATCGGCGTCATGCCGAGCGGGGTGCCGTCGGAGGCGTCCGGTCGAATGCCCTTGAACAGCCCGAACACCACGATCGCGACAACGCCGACAAGGAAGATCAGCGCCGCATTGCGCCCCTGCGTCGACGCCTTCAGCTCGATCCTGCTCAGGCCGCCGGCTGGTGCGGCGAGGTCACCGGACGCGATGCGCGCCTGGATCTCCGGGTCCTCGGCGATGTCCTTGCCGAGCCGGTTCACCACGACCGACGAGAGGACGATGCCGATCACCGCCGCGGGAAGGGTGATCTTGATGATGTCGATCAGCTCGAAGTTGTACGGCGCCACATCGGTCAGGGTGACCATCGCCGCCATCGCCGCGGACACCGGGCTGCAGGCGAGCGCGACACCGGTCGCGACCACCGACAGCGACAGCGGGCGAGACGGCCGGATCCCGTTGCGGTAGGAGGCGTCGTAGATGACGGGCAGCAGCGGATACAGAATGTTCGAGGTGCCTGCGCCGACCGAGAACAGGAACGACACCAGCGGAGCGATGAGGGTGATCTGCTTGGGGCGCTTGGCGATCAGGTTCGCGGCAATCGACACCATCCAGTCGATGCCGCCAGCGGCCTGCATCATCGACGACGCCAGCACCACCGACAGGACGATGAGCAGCGCGTCGACGGGAGGGGTGCCGACGTCCTCCCCGAAGACGAACACGAGGACCGCGACACCGGCGCCACCCCACAGGCCGAGGGCGACACCACTCGATCGGGTGCCCATCACGATGGCGCCGAGCACCACGAGGAGTTCGAGCACGATCACCACTGCGTCCACCCGCGTTCACCCCGTTCGTCGGCGGGGCGCCCCGGGCCCGGCTCGAAGCGGATCCTACGCACGGCGAACGCAGGCATCCGGTTACCGCGCCGCGAATCCCGCCGATCGGCACCGACCCGTGACACGGCAACGGCGCCGGCCCCGCGACTGCGGGACCGGCGCCGTTGGCGTGCGTTAGGTCAGAGCCCGATGGTGCGGGCGATCCACGGCCACGACTTGTGCAGGTCGTCCTGCCAGTAGCCCCACGAGTGGGTTCCGTTCGGACGGAAGTCGAAGGTGGCCGGGATGTTCAGGTCATTGAGCCGCTTGAACAGGTTGTTCGTGCACAGCAGGGTGGCGCCCTCGATCACGCCGCCGACGATCACCTGGTTCGCCAGTGCTCCGGTGCCGCCGGTCGCCTCCAGGGTGTCGTGCGGGCCGGGCAGGCCGTTGCCGGTGGACATGTAGATCTCGGTGCCGCGCAGCTTCTCCGCGTTGACGACCGGGTCGTTGGCGATCCACTCCGGGCTACCGTCCGGGCCCCACATGTTCTCGGTGTCGCCGCCGCCGCGGGACTCGACGACCAGCTTGATGTACGCCTTACCCGCCGGGGTGGTGGTCTCGGCGCAGCCGCTGTAGCCCGCGACACTCTTGTACACGCCGGGGGCCTGGATCGCGAGGTTCAGCACGCTGGTGCCGGTCATCGAGATCGCGGCGAGCGAGTTGGTGCCGTTGCCCTTGAACGCCGCGTCGATGATCGGCGGCAGCTCCTGGGTGAGGAACGTCGTCCACTTGTTGCGGCCGAGCTCCGGGTCGTCCTTGATCCAGTCGGTGTAGTAGCTGAACGCGCCGCCGACCGGGGTGACGACGTTGACGTTCTTGTCGGCGAAGAACGAGGCGACGTCGGTGCGACGCTGCCAGGTCGCGGAGTCCTCGCCGCCGCCAGCACCGTTGAGCAGGTACAGGGTGGGGCGCTCGGAGTTCATGTCCGCGGGCAGCTGAATCTTCAGCGGGATGGTCTTGTCCATGGACACCGAGTGCACGTAGGCCGTGATCTGGCGTCCGGAGCCGTCGATGCGCTCGAGCTTGGATCCGTTCGGTGCGACCGCGCTCGGGACCTCGTCGGCGTTGGCGACGGCGCCGACGCCGAGCAGGGGCAGGACGGTCAGCGCGGCCGTCGCGGCCGCGAGGCGGCCGATCCGACGTGCGGATCCACGAAACTTGGGCATCTTCCCACCTTGGTGTGTCGTCTACGTTCGTTAGCGGTGCGTTCGCGTATATATACAGTACCGGGGCCCCATCGTTACCGAATGGGGCCTCGAGACGTGTGTACGCCCGGACAGTGTGGCCGAGTGCGCACCCGTTGTCCACGGAATCGTCGAAGTATCGGATGAACATCACCCGTCGGATCGACGACGCCGCGGTGACCGGACGGACGAGGCCGACCCACCGGACGGTGGATCGGCCTCGGTCAACCGGGTGGGGCGGCCGGGCCGCCCCGAGCGTGCGTCGGACTCAGAAGTCCATGCCGCCCATTCCACCGGTCGGGTCGCCCATCGGAGCGGCGGCCTTCTCCGGCTTGTCGGCAACGACGGCCTCGGTGGTCAGGAACAGCGCCGCGATGGACGCCGCGTTCTGCAGCGCCGAGCGGGTGACCTTGACCGGGTCGTTGATGCCCGCGACGAGCAGGTCCTCGTACTCGCCGGTGGCGGCGTTCAGGCCGCTGCCTGCGGGCAGGTTACGAACCTTCTCCGCGACGACGCCGGGCTCGAGGCCTGCGTTGAACGCGATCTGCTTGAGCGGGGCCTCCAGGGCCACCTTGACGATGTTGGCACCGGTGGCCTCGTCGCCCTCGAGCTTCAGGTCGTCCAGGACCGGAGCGGCCTGCAGCAGCGCGACGCCACCACCGGCGACGATGCCCTCCTCGACGGCGGCCTTCGCGTTGCGGACGGCGTCCTCGATGCGGTGCTTGCGCTCCTTGAGCTCGACCTCGGTCGCGGCACCGGCCTTGATGACGGCGACGCCACCGGCCAGCTTCGCGAGGCGCTCCTGCAGCTTCTCGCGGTCGTAGTCCGAATCCGACGCCTCGATCTCGGCGCGGATCTGGTTGACGCGACCGGCGATGGCGTCGGCGTCGCCTGCACCCTCGACGATGGTGGTCTCGTCCTTGGTGACGACGACCTTGCGGGCGCGGCCGAGCAGCTCGATGCCCGCGGTCTCCAGGGACAGGCCGACCTCTTCGCTGACGACCTCGCCACCGGTGAGGATGGCGATGTCGGCGAGCTGCGCCTTGCGGCGGTCACCGAAGCCGGGAGCCTTGACGGCGACGGACTTGAAGGTGCCGCGGATCTTGTTGACGACCAGGGTCGACAGGGCCTCGCCCTCGACGTCCTCGGCGATGATCAGCAGCGGCTTGCCTGCCTGGATGACCTTCTCCAGCAGCGGCAGCAGGTCCTTGACCGTCGAGATCTTGGAGCTGACCAGCAGGATGTACGGATCCTCGAGGACCGCTTCCTGACGCTCGGCGTCGGTCGCGAAGTACAGCGAGATGTAGCCCTTGTCGAAGCGCATGCCCTCGGTGAGCTCGAGCTGCAGGCCGAAGGAGTTGGACTCCTCGACGGTGATGACGCCTTCCTTGCCGACCTTGTCCATGGCCTCGGCGATCAGCTCACCGATGGACGCGTCGCCCGCGGAGATGCCTGCGGTCGCGGCGATCTGCTCCTTGCCCTCGACCTCCTTGGCGGTGTCGAGCAGCTTGGCGGTGACGGCCTCGACGGCCTTCTCGATGCCGCGCTTGAGGCCAAGCGGGTTGGCGCCTGCCGCGACGTTGCGCAGACCCTCACGGACGAGCGCCTGAGCGAGGACGGTGGCGGTGGTGGTGCCGTCGCCAGCGACGTCGTCGGTCTTCTTGGCGACCTCCTTGACCAGCTCGGCGCCGATCTTCTCGTAGGGGTCCTCGAGCTCGATCTCCTTGGCGATGGACACGCCGTCGTTGGTGATCGTGGGGGCGCCCCACTTCTTCTCGAGCACGACGTTGCGACCCTTGGGTCCCAGCGTCACCTTGACGGCGTCGGCGAGGCTGTTGAGGCCACGCTCAAGGCCGCGACGGGCCTCTTCGTCGAACGCGATGATCTTGGCCATTGCGAAGTGATCCTCCGGATTGGGGGTGACACACAAGGCGACCGCTCGTCGGGTCGCCTCATTGGCGCGCAGGGCGAGCGCATGCGTTCGCCCCGTTCACTCGGCCAGGTTCGGTGCCCGCGACGGACGACCGAGGGTGTCGATGGATCCCGGCCTCACCGCCCCGACCTGGCACTCACGTGTTGCGAGTGCCAAGTGCATTTTTAGCACTCACCCGAGGCGAGTGCAAGGACTCACGACCCCCTCCACGTGCGCGGGGCGCGCCAGCACGGGCCCCTCCGGACCCGGCCGACACGCCCCGATTGCTCCGCGGAATCAGCGGATCACCGTGCTTCAGCGAATCAGGCACACCGCGCCGGTATTGAGGTTCACCGCGAACGACAGCGGGCCCATGCAGTCCACGCCGTCCGGTGTTGCGGTGGCACCGGAGCCCCAGCCGGCCAGCGCGAACGTGGTGTTGCCGTTGCCGCCCCCCGCCTTCGCGATGCCGCCACCGATCGCGAAGGCGTGCGCCTGGCCCGGGCCCTTCGTCGTGCTGAGCGCGACCCCGAAACCGGTCGCGAACGTGTTCGCGCCGCCGACCTCGGCGACGCTGACCGCGGTGCCGCTGTCCGTCGCGCCCGCCGTCGCGGTGCCACCGACCGTTGCGGTCGCGCCGCAACTCGCGTCACCAATCACGCGAATGTCGTCGGCCGACGGCGGGGACACGCAGTCGACGCGGGCCGCGGACGCGACCCCGCCGCCCGCGACGGCGAGGCCGCCGATCACGGCGACACCCGTCGCGATCGACGCGCCAACGCGGGCGAATCGGGTGCCGAACAGGGTCAGGGAACGGGGGCGGAACGCAGTGCGCACGAAACTCCTCGGCGGCATGAAGTGGGATGGGATGGGGTCGACCGTACCGAACAACCGGGCGCTCGGCCCCCGGGTTTCGCAAGCCCATCGTCGGTGACGATTCGCGGCCGGTTTGCCGGTCCGGCCCTGCCGATTTCCCGGGGCAGGCGCAGGTCCGACAGAACGGACATCTCCCCCGGGCGATGGCCGGTCGCCACTCATGGATCGAGCCGGTCGAGCAGGTCGGGCAGGTCCGCCACCGAATCGATGACATGGTCGGGAAGGACCGGCGGCGAGTCAAGGACGGCAGGCCGGAACTTCCCGGTCCGGACCAGCACCCCGACATATCCGACGTACTGCGCGGCGAGCACGTCGCCCACCAGGTCGTCGCCGATCATCATGGCGTGTTCGGGTTCGGTGCCCATCAGCGCTGCCGCGGTGGTGAACCCAGTCGGGGCGGGTTTGCCGATCACGGTGACCCGCGCACCGCCTGCGGCCTCGAGCCCCGGCAGGTAGGCACCGGTGTCGATGCGGAGCCCGTCCGCGGTGGCCCAGGTGAGCCCGCTCTGCATCGCGACGACCGGGACCGCGCGCTGCATCATCTCGGCCACCCGACTCAACGTCAGGTGATCGAACTCCGGGCCCGCGCTGCCGAGCACCACCACGTCCGGATGCTCGTCGACGAGGGTGATCCCGGTCAGGTCCTCCGCGATGTCGCCATGGTTGATCAGCAGGCAGCGGGCGTCCCGGTAGGTGGACCGCAGATACTCGGCGGTCAGCACGGCCGCGGTGACGATCTCCCCGGTGTCGACCTCCATGCCGCAGGACAGCAACGCGGCGGCGATCTCGCGGCGGGTACGGGAGGTGGTGTTGGTGAGGAAGGCCCGGGGCAGTCCGCGGGCGCGCAGCGCATCCAGGGTCGCCCGGGCACCGGGCAGTGCTCGCCACGAGGTGACGAGCACTCCGTCGATGTCGAACAGGACCCCGTCGACGCTCACCGATCAAGTATGCGCCGGGCCGGGCGGCGAGCGGCGGACGCGCCCCGCGTCAGACGCGCCCGCGGGCGGCGAGGGCATTGAGCGCGGCGGCCGCGCCGGCCGCGTCGTCGACGGTGACGGTGAACCGTGACCCGTCGCCCCGGGTGACCTGCAGCGCCTCCCCCGGGCGGGCGATCAGCCCGACACCGCGCGGCCCGATCCGGTAGCCGTAGCCGCCGAACCCGTTCAGCACCCGGACGGTGACGGCCCGCGCCTCGGCCACCTCACCGAGCGGGATCGTGATCGCTCGAACCGGGACGAGTCCGCGCGCGGTCAGCCCGCGATGGTCGATGCCGACCCGGACCGGCGCCAGAACGAGTGCCATCAGGGCCGCGGAGATCACGGCGACAACGAGCACCAGGAGCGCGCTCGCGCCGCCGGTGGCCAGCAATGCGCCCGCGACAACGACGGGAACGACCCCCACGCCCACCCCGACCCACCGGGGCATCGACGCGGATCCCGACCAGGCGACCCGCTCGCGGTCCGCGAGCGGAATCCGCGGAGCGTCCGCGGGCGGCGCGTCGCTCGCCCGCGCCGGGCCGGGGGACGGCACCGCACGGGCACCGAGCAGGGCGGCGATCGCGCCGATCACGGCCGCGGCGACGAGTCCCCAGACGGGAACGGTGACGTCGGCCGCGTCGGCGACGCCCCGCTGCGGGGCGGCCATCAGCAGCGGAACCGCGGCGACGAACGACCCGATCCCGGCCGCGGCCGCGACGCCCGTCCGCGCGGTGCGCAGATCGCGGCGGGTGATCAGGACCAGCACCGTCACCAGGACGGCCGCGGTGGCCGGGCCGAGGAGCACCGACCAGCGCGCCGCGCCGGGCGAGGCGAAGCCGTCCGCGTCGCCGCCCGGCCCGAAGTGCACGGCGAGCGGGTCCGGCAGGTCCGCGGACCAGGCACCGAACAGCACGACCGCGACCGCACCGACCAGCAGCGGCGCCGCCAGTGCGGCGACGAGGGCCCGCGGCCACGACACCCGGGGTGTTTCCATCGAGTCGGTCATCCCATCTCCTTCGTCACGAGGGTCACGAGTTCATCCGTGCTCACGCCGAGTCGGCGCGCCTCGACGACGAGGTCCCGCACCACCTCCTGCAGCCTGCCGCGGCGGCCGCCGTCCGCGACGACGACCGCACCCCGCCCGCGCCGGAGTTCGATCAACCCCTCCTCGCGCAGCAGCTGATAGCCCCGCAGCACGGTGTGCACGTTGAGGTCGAGGGAGGCGGCGAGGTCTCGTGCGCCGGGCAGGCGATCGCCGGGCGCGACTCCGCCGTCGGCGATGGCCCGACGCACGCTGGCCGCCACCTGCTCGAACAGCGGCGCCGGCGACGCGGGGTCGATTCGGATGAGCACGACTTCATCGTATTGTTCTATCTCCAATAGAACAAGTTGCCCGACCGTGCACGGCCGAACGGGCGGTTGTCGGGACGGGCTCTCGACCGATGCCCCGACAACCGCCCGTTCGGTGGAGGATCAGGCGCCGACGTACTCCGCGAGGTGCGTGCCGGTGAGGGTCGAGCGCGCGGCGACCAGGTCCGCGGGCGCACCCTCGAAGACCACCCGACCACCGTCGTGGCCCGCACCCGGACCGAGGTCGATGATCCAGTCGGCGTGCGCCATCACCGCCTGATGGTGCTCGATGACGATCACCGACTTGCCGGAGTCCACCAGCCGGTCGAGCAGGCCGAGGAGGTTCTCCACGTCGGCGAGGTGCAGGCCGGTCGTCGGCTCGTCGAGGATGAGGACGTCACCCTTCTCCCCCATGTGGGTGGCGAGCTTGAGGCGTTGCCGCTCACCGCCGGACAGGGTGGTCAGCGGCTGACCGATCTTCACGTAACCGAGGCCAACGTCGACGAGCCTGGCCAGGATCCGGTGCGCCGCCGGAAGCTTCGCGTCACCGCTGCCGAAGAACGCCTCGGCCTCGGCGGCCGACATGGTCAGCACCTCGCTGATGTCCCTGCCGCCGAACGTGTACTCGAGAACCTCGGCCTGGAACCGCTTCCCCTCGCACACCTCACACGGAGCCGAGACGCCGCCCATCATCGCGAGGTCCGAGTAGATCACCCCGGCGCCGTTGCAGTTCGGGCACGCACCGTCGGAGTTCGCGCTGAACAGGCCCGGCTTGACGCCGTTGGCCTTCGCGAACGCCTTCCGGATCGGATCGAGCAGCCCGGTGTACGTGGCGGGATTGCTGCGCCGCGAGCCCTTGATCGCGCCCTGATCGATGGACACCACGCCGTCCCGGCCCGCGACCGACCCCGTGATCAGCGAACTCTTGCCGGAGCCCGCGACGCCGGTCACCACGACGAGCACACCCAACGGGAGGTCGACGTCCACGTCCCGCAGGTTGTGCGCGTCGGCGCCGCGAACCTCGAGTGCGCCTGCGGCGGTGCGCACCGCAGGCTTGAGTGAGGCGCGGTCGTCGAGATGCCGTCCGGTGAGGGTGCCGCTGGCGCGGAGCTCGCCGACGGTGCCCTCGAACACGATCTCGCCGCCGTCGGTGCCCGCGCGCGGGCCGAGGTCGACGACGTGGTCGGCGATCGCGATCGCCTCCGGCTTGTGCTCGACGACGAGCACGGTGTTTCCCTTGTCGCGCAGCTGCAACAGCAGGTTGTTCATCCGCGCGATGTCGTGCGGGTGCAGACCGATCGTCGGTTCGTCGAAGACATAGGTGACATCGGTGAGCGAGGACCCGAGATGCCGGATCAGCTTGGTGCGCTGCGCCTCTCCCCCGGACAGGGTGCCCGCCGGGCGGTCGAGGCTGAGGTAACCGAGGCCGATCTCGACGAACGAGTCGAGCGTGCGACGCAGCGCCGTCAGCAGCGGCGCCACCGTGTCCTCGTCCAGCCCGCCGACCCACTCGGCGAGGTCGCTGATCTGCATCGCGCACACGTCGGCGATGCTGAGGCCGGCGATCTTCGACGACCGGGCCAGCTCGCTGAGCCGGGTTCCCGCGCAGTCCGGGCAAGTCTGGAAGGTGATCGCACGGTCGACGAACGCCCGGATGTGCGGCTGCATCGCCTCACGGTCCTTGGACAGGAACGACTTCTGAATCTTCGGGATCAGGCCCTCGTAGGTGACGTTGACGCCCTCGACCTTGACCTTGGTTGGTTCCTTGTACAGCAGGTCGCCGAGCTGCTTCTTGGTGAACCTGGCAATCGGCTTGTCGGGGTCGAAGAATCCGCAGCCGCGGAAGATCCGGCCGTACCAGCCGTCCATGCTGTAGCCGGGGATCGTCAGCGCGCCCTCGTTCAGCGATTTGTCGGCGTCGTACAGCGCGGTCAGGTCGAAGTCGGAGACCGTGCCCATGCCCTCGCAGCGCGGGCACATCCCGCCGGTGACACTGAAACTTCTGCGCTCCTTGATCTCCAGTCCGCCCTTTTCGACGGTGACCGCCCCGGCACCGCTGATCGACGCGACGTTGAACGAGAACGCCTGCTGCGAGCCGATGTGCGGCGTGCCGATTCGGCTGAACAGGATCCGCAGCATCGCGTTCGCGTCGGTGGCGGTGCCGACCGTCGAGCGCGGGTTCGCGCCCATCCGCTCCTGGTCGACGATGATCGCCGTCGTCAGGCCCTCGAGCACGTCGACGTCGGGCCGCGCGAGCGTCGGCATGAAGCCCTGCACGAACGCGCTGTAGGTCTCGTTGATCATCCGCTGCGATTCGGCGGCGATCGTCGCGAACACCAGTGAACTCTTGCCGGACCCCGAGACGCCGGTGAACACCGTCAGCCGCCGCTTAGGGAGGTCGACGCTGACGTTCTTGAGATTGTTCTCCCGCGCACCGTGCACGCGGATCAGGTCGTGGCTGTCGGCGGCGGGCAGCCCGGCCGGCTGCGTTGTCGTCGGTGCCATGCTCACGTGGTCTCCATCCGTCGAACGGTGCCGCCGTCGCGGCCGTGGTCTCCGTGCCTGTCCGAACCCTTTATACGGGCGCCGTCTCCCACCGGAAGCCGTCCGGATCGGTGCAGGGGCCCGCGGTGCCGCGGACCGCGATGCGGTGCGAGCCGGTGCCCTCGGGGGACACGCCCGCGTTCTTCGCCAACGCCGCACGCCCGTTCAGCGCGAGGGTGACGCCGTCGGGCGCGGCCTCGAACTGAACGTACTTGCGGCCGAAGCTCTTCTGCACGACGAGCCCACGGTCGACGTAGAACTGCTTGCTCGCCTTGACGTCCGCGACCCCGAGCAGCAGGACCAGCTCGTCGAACTGTCGGACCGCCGGTCCGGTGTCCTTCTTCGACGAACTCGCGATCGTCCAGATCGCGCCGTCCGGGGCCTGCACTGCGCCGCCGTACCCCCACAGGCTCTTCCTAGCCGGCTTCAGTTCGGTCGCACCCCCGGCGAGGGCGGCCGCGACATACGCGTCGACGTTGCCGGGCTGGGACACCACCAGCGAGAGCGTGTAGCCGCGGAACCCGGTGGACGGCTCCTGCTCGGCGCGCACGCCGATCCGGGACCCGAGCCCGAGACCGCGGTAGAACGTCTCCGCGGCCGCGACGTCGGCGGCGCCGAGGAGCACCGAGGTCACCATCGTCGACCCTGCGGTGCTCATCGGGTCACCTCGTTGATGCGCAGCAGGTTGCCCGCGGGGTCGCGGACGGCGCAGTCGCGGATGCCGTACGGCTGCTCGATCGGTTCCTGCACGATGTCCGCGCCGCTGGACTCCAGCTTCGCGAACGTCCGGTCGAGGTCGGGGGTGGCGAGGGTGAGGATCGCGTAGGTCCCCTTCGCCATCATCTCGGTGATCGTGCGGCGCTCGTCCTCGGTGATGCCGGGGTCGGCGGCGGGCGGGTGCAGGACGAGGGAGGTGTCGGGTTGGTCCGGGTGCCCGATGGTGATCCAGTACAGCCCGTTGTAGCCGACCTCCTTGCGGACCTCGAAGCCGAGGAGGTCGCGGTAGAACGCCAGTGCGGCGTCGCGGTCGTCGTGGGGAAGGAAGGCCGAGTGAATGGTGAGGTTCATGTCCATCACGCTAGGGCCGCGCGGCGGGCCGCGCTTCTCGATTCCTGACCGGTCTGGTGACCTGCTTGGTGACACACGACTGCATCTCCGCGTCGGACCGCTGCTGGTCCCGGTACACGCTCGGCGGGACGCCGACGAGTTCGGCGAAGCGGGTGCTGAACGTGCCCAGCGAGGAACAGCCGACCGCGAAGCAGACCTCGGTGACGCTGAGGTCGCCGCGGCGCAGCAGGGCCATCGCGCGTTCGATGCGCCGGGTCATCAGGTAGGAGTACGGGGATTCGCCGTACTCCTTCCGGAACTGCCTGCTGAGGTGCCCTGCGGACATGTGCACGCCGCGGGCGAGGGCCTCGACGTCGAGCGGGTGCGCGTAGTCGCGGTCCATCCGGTCCCGGACGCGTCGCAGTCGGGCAAGGTCGCGCAGCCGCTGGGCGGTTGCGGCCTCGTCGGTCGATCCGGTCATTCGACCGATCGTGCCACGGCCGGGGGCCCGCCGGGCCCGGCGACGCGACCCGGCCCGTCAGCGGGTGAAGTGGCCGCGGGCGAGGTCGTCGACCTCGTGCGGGGTGAGCAGCCGTTCGAGCCGCTCGCTCGGCCAGGACGGCCGCCTGCCGAGGCCGTGCCCGATCGGCAGCATCGGGACCGGGTCGCGATGGGCGGGGCGACGAACGACGGGGATCTTCACGGCAGGCTCCGGGTGCGGGTGCCGACCACGGGGGCGGCGGGCGATGGGCTGGATACCCTGTTCATCGCCGTCCACCGGCAAGTCATTACCGCAGGCGCGATGCGAGACCTTGACGAACCCGACCTGCCGACGAATCATAGGTAGCCGACTCATCTGTAACCGTCGGTACCACACACTTCGAACGAACCGGAGAGCCCCGTGACGAACACCCTCGAAGCCACCATCGAGATCGACGCCGCACCGGACGCGGTCTGGCGGGTGATCTCCGACCTCGAGCGCATGGGCAGGTGGAGCCCGCAGTGCAAGGTGATGAAGGTCTTCGGCGGGCCGGTGCGCACCGGCACCAGGACGGTCAACGTGAACAAGAAGGGCCTGCTCGTCTGGCCGACGAGCAGCAAGGTCATCCGGTTCGACCCGAACACGGCCATCGCCTGGCGGGTGGCGGAGAACCGCACCATCTGGAGCTACGAGCTCACCCCGACCGAGCGCGGCACCCGCGTCACCGAACGCCGCGAGGCCCCGACCGGGACCAGCAAGGTCTCCGCGTTCCTCGTCGACAAATTCATGGGCGGGACCGCGGACTTCGAGGTCGAGATGGTGTCGGGAATGAACACCACACTGGCCCGGATCAAGAGCGAGGTGGAGTCCGCGACCGCGCACGCCGGGTGACCGGGGGCCCAGGCCGGCTTTCGGGGTGGGGCGACCGGGCCCCACTCGGCTAGCCTGTGCAGTGCCCGCGGGCGGCGAGCCCGCGGCCGCCCGCACCGTCCCCGACCGAAGAGGATCTCGTGGCCCGCCGACCCATGCCCATTGGCACTCCGCAGCCGACCGGGCTCGCCCACATCGTCGACCTGGTCCGGACCACGATCCCACCCCTGCACCCCGCCGGGTTGCCGTTCGTCCTCGCCCCGCTCGGCGTTGCCGTGCTCGGCCGCCGTCGCCCGTGGCTGCGTCGCACCGGCCTGCTCGCCGCCGGCGCGAGCGCCGCGTTCTTCCGGCACCCGCATCGGGTGCCGCCGAACCGGCCGAACGTGGTGGTCTCCCCCGCGGACGGCGAGGTGGCGCTCGTCGACACCGCCGTCCCGCCCGCGGAACTGGCGATGGGCGATCAGCCGGTGCCGCGGGTCAGCATCTTCCTGTCGGTGCTCGACGTGCACGTGCAGCGGAGCCCCGTCGCGGGTGAGGTCCTTCGGGTCGTGCACCGGCCGGGAAAGTTCCTGTCCGCCGATCTGGCCGAGGCCAGCGACGCCAACGAGCGCAACTCGATGCTGCTGCGGACGCCGTCCGGACATGATGTCGCGGTCGTGCAGATCGCCGGGTTGCTTGCGCGGCGCATCGTCTGCCAGGCCGAGGTCGGCGACCGACTGCCGATCGGTGACACGTACGGCCTGATCCGGTTCGGTTCCCGCGTCGACACCTACTTCCCCGTCGGCACCACGCTGATGGTGGAGAGGGGACAGCGCGCCGTCGGCGCCGAGACCGTGCTCGCGCAGCTCCCGTGAGCCAGCCGGAGGTCGTGACGAACACCCGCCGCGTCGCAACCAGCGGGCTGCTGCTGCTGCCGAGCACGCTGACGATCCTGGCCTTGTGCAGCGGCCTGTCCGCGGTGAAGTTCGCGCTCGGCGGCCAGCTCGGGGTCGCGCTGGGGATGATCGGCGTCGCCGCCGTCCTCGACTCGCTCGACGGCCGGATCGCACGCCTCCTCGACGCGACGACGAAGATCGGCGCGGAGCTCGACTCCCTCGCCGACGCCATCTCGTTCGGCGTTGCACCGGCACTGGTGCTGTACGTGACGCTGCTGGACGGCAGCAACGCGGGCTGGATGGTGGCGCTGGTCTACGCGGTGAGCATCGTGCTGCGACTGGCCCGCTTCAACACCCTTCTCGACGACGAGTCCGCGCCGTCGTACACGAACGAGTTCTTCGTCGGTGTGCCCGCCCCGGCCGGGGCCCTGATCGCCCTGACCCCGATCGCCGCGTATGAGGCGTGGGGGGACGGCTGGTGGTCGTCGTTCTGGCCGGTGTCGGTGTGGACGGTGCTGTCGGCGGTCCTGATCGTCAGCCGGATCCCGACGCTGGCGATGAAGACCTTCTCCGTTCCGCGGCGGATGGCGGCGGTGCTGCTGATCCTGGTCGCCCTGATCGGCGCCGCCCTGATCACCTACCCGTACGTGCTGCTGATCGTTCTCGTCTTCGCGTACCTGGTGCACATCCCGTTCGCGGTCCGATCCAAGCGGTGGGTCGCCGCCCGACCCGAGGTCTGGGACGTCAAACCCGCGGAGCGGCGCGCGATCCGACGAGCACCCGACGGTCACCGGCCGAAGCGTTCGGCGCAACGCCTCGGGCTCCGCAGGCCGCGATCGAAATGAGAGAGATGACGACGACGATGCGACGGGCGATGCGACGGATGTTCGCCGCGGGCCTTCCCGCTGCGGTGGCGATCGGCTCGGTTGGCCTGCCCGCCACGGCCTCGGCGCTCCCGGTCCGCGGGCCGATTCCGGTTGCCGGATCGTCGGTTGCCCCGTCCGGCACCGACACCGAAGTCACCTTCGAGGCGGGCGGCCTCGTGCTGCACGGCAGCCTCCGCGCACCGGCGCACCCGCGCACGGGTGCGGCGGTCCTGCTGCTGCCGGGCAGCGGCCCGACCGACCGGAACGGCAACCAGCCGGGCCTGACCGCGAACACGATCGGCCGGATAGCCGACGACCTGGCCGCGCAGGGCATCCCGAGTCTGCGTTTCGACAAGCTCGGCAGCGGCGCCACCGGCCTCGCCGGGTTGCCGCCCGAACGCCTCGCCGAGTTCGGCTTTACCGCGCAGGTCGATCACGCGGCGGCCGCCGCCCGGGTGCTGGCCGAGCGCACCGGCGTTCCGACGGACCGGCTGATCCTGGTCGGGCACAGCGAGGGCGCCTTCACGGCGCTCGCCCTCGCCGAGCGCGGCATCGGGCACGGCGGCCTCGGGCTGCTTGCCCCGCTCCCGATGCGCTACCTGGACCTGCTCACCGCGCAACTGAACACCCAACTCGATCAGGCCGTCCGGATCGGCCAGATGTCGGTCGCCGACGCCGACGCCGCCCGCGCCACGCTCCGCGACACCATCGCGGGCCTGCGCGAGTCCGGCACCCTGCCCGCCCGACCGGATCCGCTGCTCGCGAGCATCGGCCTGGTCCGCTCGAACGCGAAATTCCTCGCCGAAGCCGACGCGCTCGACCCGGTGCGGTTGGCCGCCGCCGTCCCCGACAGCACCCCGGTCCTGCTGACGTGTTCCGACAAGGACCTGAACGTCAACTGCGCGCAGGTGGGGCCGATCCGCGACGAATTGGGCCACACCGACCTGCATTTCGCGCATTTCACCAATGCCAATCACCTGCTCGACGAGCTGGGCCCGCTCCCGCCCGGCCCGCTGGACATGATCGTGCCGCTCCCGCAGTCGCTGGAGTTCAGCGCGGCGCTGCACGACTGGTCGGCGCGGTTCCCCACCGATCACAACTAGGGTGGGTTCCGTGACGTCCCCGGAACTCGCCCTCACCGCCCGACTGAACACGTCCGCCGCCGACGCCCGCCGCGGGGTGGTGCGCCTGCACCCCGAGGCCCTTGCCGCGCTGGGACTGCGGGAATGGGACGGGATCGCGGTCGTCGGCGGCCGCCGGACCGCCGCCGTTGTCGCGCTCGCGCCGTCCGGAACCCCCACCGGCACCGCCCTCCTCGACGACGTCACCCTGTCGAATGCGCGAGTGAAAGAAGATGCGCGGGTGGTGATTTCACCAGAAACCGTGTACGGCGCCCGCACCGTCACCGTCAGCGGATCCGCGCTGGCAACCCGCTCGATCTCCGACACCACGCTGCGGCAGGCCTTGCTGGGGAAGGTCGTCACCGTCGGGGACACCGTGTCCCTGCTGCCCCGCGACCTCGGCCCCGGCACCTCCACCACCGTGGCGACCCAGTCGCTGTCCCGCACCTTCGGGGTGACCTGGACATCCGAATTGCTGACGGTGACGGCCGTCGACCCGGCCGGACCGGTGAGCGTGCAACCCAACTCGGCCGTCGGCTGGGGCGAAACCCACCGCGCCGCCGCGTCACCCGACGCCGAACCGCGGGCGGTCCGGGAGCCGGAGGTGCGCCGCACGGACGCGGTGCCGGTGCGCGACCTGGTCGGGGTCGCCGCACAGGCAGCCAAGCTCGCGGAATGGCTCACCCTCGCACTCGACGAGCCGGAACTGCTGCACACCCTCGGTGCGTCGGCCCATCTCGGCGTCCTCGTCACCGGGCCCGCCGGGGTAGGGAAGGCGACATTGGCGCGGGCTGTGCTCGCCGGGCGCGGCGTGGTCGAGCTGGACGGACCCACCGTCGGCGCACTCGACTCCGCCGCGCGGCTGCAGCGCGTCGCCGACGCCGTCGCGCACCTCCGCCACGACCGTGGCGTGCTGCTGATCACCGACCTGGATGCGCTGCTGCCCGCCGAGCCGGATCCGGTGTCGACGCTGATCCTCGACGAGCTGCGGCGCGCGGTGGACACCCCGGGGGTCGCGTTCGTCGCCACCACCGCCCACCCCGACGCCCTCGACGGCCGGGCCCGCGGGCAGGACGTCTGCGACCGCGAACTGACCATCCCACTCCCGGACGCAGGCACCCGCCGATCACTGCTCGAGCTGCTGCTCCGCCGGGTGCCGACCGCGACCCTCGACCTCGACGTGATCGCCTCCCGCGCCCCGGGATTCGTTGCCGCCGACCTCGCGGCACTGGTACGGGAGGCGGCGATGCGGGCGGCCGCACGCGCCAGCGCCGACCGCACCGACCCGCGACTCGAACACGCCGACCTGCTCGGCGCGCTCGACGTGATCCGGCCGCTGTCCCGGTCCGGGACCGAGGAGTTGGCGGTCGGGTCGGTCACCCTCGACGACGTCGGGGACATGGTGGAGACCAAGCAGGCGCTGACCGAGGCCGTGCTGTGGCCATTGCAGCACCCCGATTCGTTCGCGCGCCTCGGCGTCGATCCGCCGCGCGGCGTACTGCTGTACGGACCTCCCGGCTGCGGAAAGACGTATCTGGTTCGGGCGCTTGCCAGTTCCGGTCAGCTGTCGGTGCATGCGGTCAAGGGCGCGGAGCTGATGGACAAGTGGGTCGGCGCATCGGAGCGGGCGGTGCGCGAACTGTTCCAGCGGGCACGGGACTCGGCACCGTCGATGATCTTCCTCGATGAGGTGGACGCGCTGGCCCCGCGGCGCGGGCAGTCCACCGACTCGGGGGTCACCGACCGGGTCGTCGCGGCGCTGCTCACCGAACTCGACGGGGTGGAGCCGCTCCGCGACGTCGTCGTGGTCGGTGCCACCAACCGGCCGGACCTGATCGACCCGGCGCTGCTGCGGCCCGGACGGTTGGAGAAGCTGGTGTTCGTTCCGCCGCCGGACGCCGAGGCCCGGCTCGAGATCCTGCGCACGGCAGGACGTTCCGTCCCGCTGGCCGCCGACGTCGACCTCGAAGCACTCGCCGCCGACCTGGACGGCTACTCCGCCGCCGACTGCTCCGCGCTGCTGCGTGAGGCGGCGCTGTCCGCGATGCGCCGCAACGTGGACGCCGCCGACGTCACCTCCGACGACGTGGCCACCGCCCGCGCAACCGTCCGCCCGTCCCTCGACCCCGATCAGGTCGCCCACCTCGCCGCCTACGCCGAGGGCCGCTGATAGCGGGGCCGGTCAGCGCCAACCCGCCAGAATCTCGTTGGCGCGCACCGCAAGCGCAGCCTGAAGCAGCGGGCCGAAGCTGACCCGTCCGACGCCGAGCGCCGCATAGCTCGCCCTCTCGCCGCTGGCGGGGTCGGCGATCGCATTGACCGGCAGCGGCAGCGCCGCCGTCAGCTCGCGATGCACCTCGTCGGTGTGGAAGCCCACCGGGTACAGGCAATCCGCGCCCGCCTCCGCGGCGAGGGTCAGCCGGGCAATGGCCCGCTGCACCCGATCCGACTCGTCACCGACCCGCCGCAGAAACAGGTCGGTGCGGGCGTTGATCACCACATGCACCCCGACCGCGTCCGCGGCGCGGCGCAGGCCCCCGACAACATCGGCGTGCTCCTGCGCCTCCCGCAGCCTGCCGCCCTCACCGTGCACGGTGTCCTCGATGTTGAGCCCGACCGCCCCGGCCTCGACGAGACCGTTGATCAGGGTCTCCGGCGTCTGGCCGTAACCGGACTCGATGTCCACCGAGACCGGAAGGTCGACCGCCGCGGTGATCTGGGCGACACGGGTGAGCAGTTCGGTGAAGCTCATGCCCTCGTTGTCGGCGCGACCGAGGGAGTCGGCCACCGGATGCGAACCGACGGTGAGGGCCGCGAAACCGGCCTCGACGGCGAGCTTCGCCGACCACGCATCCCAGACGGTCGGAAGGATCACCGGCTCCCCGGGCCGGTGCAGCCCGAGGAGCGTGGTGGCCTTCTCGGTGATCGATTCCATGGTGCGTTCCTCGCCTCGTGTTGTGGTGCGCACATCGTGGCACGCCCGGGCCCCACACTCGGCGCATCCGGGCACGTGTTCGGTTAGCGTCGGGCAATGCCTGTCACGCCCCGCGCCGCTGTCCCCGCGCTCGCCGGACTATTCGGCGGCTACCTGGCGGCGTTCGTGCTCACCGATCCGCCCGGCGGGAGGTGGGCGGTCCACACCTCGGGGCGCGAACTCGACCGGTGGCTGAGCGCGCAACCGACCGCGATCGCCGTCGCCGTGGTGGTCGCGGCCGCAACCTGTGCTGCGCTGGCGCGGAACGGGTCGAGGCGGATCGGGTGGGCGGTCGCGGCGGCCTGCGTCGCGGTCCTGCTCGGCGTCCGCCTCGCGGTGCCCGGCGTCGCGGGGGTCGACGGGCTGATCGCGCTGCACACCGTCAAGTGTCTCGCCGCCGGGGCGCTGCTCGGCGCCGCGGTCGCCGCCGGGTGGGGTCACCGGGGCGCGCAGCGCGCGGTCGCCGCTGGCGGGCTCGCGGGCTTTCTGTCGGTGTCCGCGTGGGGTGCCGCGGCGGCACGGGAGAGCACCTCGACCCTCGGCGAGCCCGCGTGGTGGCTGATCGGGGTGACCCTCGCGCTGGCGGCGGCCGCCGCGGCCACCGCGAACGTGTCGTCCCGGATCCCCCGGATCACCGGCCCCGAGGCCGGTGCCGCGCTGCTGACCGTCGTGGTGCTCGCGGCGGTCAACCGGCTGCAGATCGCCTGGATCGGGCAGGGCGGCAACGACACCCGGCTCCGGCAGTGGGTGGTGATCGCGGTCGCGATGGTGGTGGTTCTGGTCGCAACCGAGGTATGCGCCCGGCTGATCGCCCGCCGAACCCGGTCCGGTGACGGGGCGATCGTGCTCGCGGCGACCGGCGTCGCGGCGGCCGCGATGCCGGTCCTCGTCGATCTGCGCAACCCGTTCCGCGACGTCCCGTCCGCCGCCGTGGTCGCGGTGGCCGCCGTCGCGGTCGCCGTCGGCGTCGCGGTCGCGGTCCGCCGTCCGGCCCCGATCGCGGGACTGGCGGTGGCAGCGGCGGTTCCGGTGGTCGGCGCGATCTGGCCGGACCTCGGCGCCCAGGGACCGCTGCTGCTGGTGCGGCTCGCGGTGGTCGGGGTCGGCGCGGGCTGGGCGCTGGCATCCGCCCTGCCCGGGTCGGCGGCGGTCGCCGCCGTCGGGCTGGCGATCCCGTTCGCGTCCACCGTGTTCCACGCGGCGGCGACGGTGATCGTGCCGCACTCCCCGAATGTCATCTTCGACGGCGCCTACGAACCGCTGCGTGGCGTCGAGATGTCACGAGCGTATTCGGAGGACCTCGACGCCTTCTTTGCGATCAGTAGCTACGACGATCGGATGGCGGGCATCGCCCTCGCGGTCGCGGTCGCGTTCTGCGCGTGGGGCGTTCGCGGCGTCCGGGCGGTCCGGTGACGACCGCGCGGAGCACCGTCGCCTTCCTGGCCGCGCTGCTGACCGCGGCCGCGGCGGGCTGGGCGTTGATGACCCCGCTGGCGGCAACCTTCGGGGTTGCCGGATCGGAGGGGCAGATCCGGGCGTTGCTGACCAGCCGGTCGCTCGCCGCCGCGGTCGGACTGCTGGTGGCGGTCGCGGCCGCCGGGGCGTTGTCGCGGCGCGGCTCGGTCCGCACCGCGCGGCTGGCGGCGCTGCTCGGGCTCGGCCTGTCGGTCGCGGTGCTGGTGGTGAACAGCGATGCGCGACAGGTGGAGTGGCTGATCGCGGCGACCTACGTCGCGGGCATCGGCGCGGGCCTTGCGCTCGGCGGTGCGGTGGTCGCCGCCACCGGCCGGGCCGAGGAGGTGGCGGTGACCGGGGGTGCGCTTGCCGCGTTCCTGCTCGTGCCCTATGCCACCGCACGGCTCGATCTCCCGATGACGGTCGGCTGGACCGCGTACGCGCCGCTCACCGACGCGGGCAACGCCGTCGATCCGGCGCCGTGGTGGCTGGTGCTGCCCGCGGCGGTCGCAACGCTGTTCGCGCTGCTGCTCGGCGGCGGGCGCGCCGCGCGGCCGTCGACGCGGGGCGGAACCGTCACCCTCGCCGTCGTGCTCGCCGCCCTGGTGACGAACGCGGCGATCGGTGCGACACAGGACAATCGCACCGTGACCTGGGTGCTGCTCGGGGCGTTCGTCACGGTCGTGATCGGGGCCGCGTTCCTGCTCGATGGGCAGGACGGGACACTGCTGCTCACGACCACCGCGATCGTCGCCGCGGCCGCGGGCACGCTGCCCGGCACGTCCGACCTCACCTGGGTCGGGGTCGCGATCCTGGCGGTCGGGGTGACGGTGGGCGTGGTGGCCGGCGTGCGGTGGCCGGGCGTCGTGGTCGGGCTGACCCTGTTGGCGGCGGTGTGCCTGATCGGCGTGCTGCCGGACGTCGCGGATGGGCTGGGCGACGTGCTCCGCTCGTTCGCGCTCGCCCCGGTCGCCGGGTATGCGGTCGGCTCCTGCGTCGGCGCGAGGTCGGGGGCGACGGTGGCCGGCCTCGCGGTGCTGTTCGTGCCGAGCGCGCTGACGGTCGCCGGGCAGGCATCGGAGTCGGGGCTGCTGGGGGCGCAGTCCCCGTTCACCGAGCTGCCGCGGGGTGCGCTGGCGACCGCGCCGCCGGACCTGCCCGCGGTGGCCCTGGCGATGACGCTGGTCACGCTGACCCTCGTCGCCGCGGTGGGGGCACTGCGGCAGCGCACCGAGGATCGCTGACACCGCCGCCTCGCCCCGCGCCTCCCGCCCCGCCCCATGCATTGAACGGGGGTTCATGTGCCAGTTCCGGACGGCGGATGGCACATGAACCCCCGTTCAATGCTTCGTGGGGTAGGCGGAGCCGCCTGCAGGAAGAAAGCTGGCGTGCCCTAAACTGGACATCACCGCCCGGATACTCCCGGGCGTATCGACACCCCGCCGCCGCACGGCAACGACCCCCGACGGAGTGCCCTTGCTCGCTATATTGTTCGCCCACGCAATCGCCGCCGTTCTGGCGCCAGCTGCCGTGCGAACAATGGGGCGCAACGCATTTCTGCCGCTGTCGCTGGTGCCCGCCGGGTCACTGGTGTGGGTGATCGCGAACTGGAACACCGAACAGTCGCTGCACATCAGCTGGGCTCCGGGCCTGTCGATGGACATCGACATGCGGTTCGACTCCCTCGCCGCGATCATGTCCGCGCTGATCCTCGGCATCGGCACCCTCGTGCTGATCTACTGCTCGCGGTACTTCCAGAACGACGAGACCCGGCTCGGCATCTTCGCCGCCGAGATGGTCGCGTTCGCCGGCGCCATGTTCGGCCTGGTCACCAGCGACAACATGCTCATCCTCTACACGTTCTGGGAACTGACGACGATCCTGTCGTTCCTGCTGGTCGGTCACTACGCCGAACGCGCGTCGAGCCGACGGGCCGCCACCCAGGCCCTGCTGGTGACCACCGCGGGCGGCCTCGCGATGCTGGTCGGCTTCATCATCCTCGGTCAGGTCGGCGGCAGCTACCAGATCTCGGTGCTGCTGGAGAACCCGCCCGGCGGCTGGCTCCCCGCGGTCGGCGTAGTGCTGGTGCTGATCGGCGCGCTGTCGAAGTCCGCGATCATCCCGATGCATTTCTGGCTGCCCGGAGCGATGGCCGCACCCACCCCGGTCAGCGCCTACCTGCACGCCGCCGCGATGGTGAAGGCGGGCATCTACCTGATCGCCAGGCTGGCACCGGGGTTCGCCGACTCCGGACCGTGGCGGGTCACCGTGATGACGCTCGGCCTCGGCACCATGCTGCTCGGCGGCTGGCGGGCGATGCGGGCGTTCGACCTCAAACTGATCCTCGCCTTCGGCACCGTCAGCCAGCTCGGCTTCCTCACCGTCCTGGTCGGCACCGGCACCCGCGACGCCGCCCTCGCGGGGATGGCGCTGGTCGTCGCGCACGCCATGTTCAAGGCCGCCCTGTTCATGGTCGTCGGCATCATCGACCACACCACCGGCACCCGCGACATCCGCAAGCTCGCGCACCTCGGCAGGGCCGCGCCGGTGCTATGCCTCGTCGCGATCGCGGCCGCGGCCAGCATGGCCGGGCTGCCCCCGTTCTTCGGGTTCGTCGGCAAGGAGGGCGCCCTCGAGGCGATCGCCACCGCGTCGGTGCTCAATCCGACCGTCCGCTGGATCGAACTGGCGGGCATCGTTGCCGGGTCGATCCTCACCGTCGCCTACAGCATCCGCTTCATCTGGGGCGCGTTCGGCCGCAAGCAGCTCACCCACCCGAGCCCCGCGGTCGCGGCCATGCACCGGCCCGGTCTGCTGTTCCTTGCGGTTCCGACGGTGCTGGCGGCGGCCGGGCTGGTCACGGGCCTGATCTCGCCGGTGATGGACGCCCTGCTCAGCGCGTACGCGAACAGCCTGCCCGGCAGCCAGCACTACCACCTCGCGCTGTGGCACGGGTTCGGGCTCGCGCTGTGGCTGACCGTGCTGGTCGTCGCGGGCGGCGTCGGGGTGTACCTGATGCACCGTCGGGTCAGCAGGCTGCGATTCGAGCACGCCCCGCTCGGCAACGCCGAACGGGTCTACGACGCGACGCTGCGCGGCATGGACACCGTCTCGCTGCGCCTGACCGGCACCACCCAGCGTGGTTCGCTGCCACTGACCCAGGCCACCATCCTGATCACGCTGGTGCTGCTGCCGACAATCCTGCTGGTGCTCGGCACCGACACCACGACCCGGCTGCGGTTGTGGGAGTCGCCGATCCAGTTCGCCGTCGGCCTCATCATGATCGCGGCCGCGCTGGCCGCGACGGTGATGCGCAACCGGCTCGCCGCCGTCATCCTGGTCGGCGTCACCGGCTACGGCTGCGGCGTCATCTTCGCCCTCGACGGCGCCCCCGACCTCGCGCTGACCCAGTTCCTGGTCGAGACGCTGACCCTGGTGATCTTCGTGCTGGTGCTGCGCAAGCTGCCCGCCGAAACCGACGAACGCCAGTCCGTCGGGTTCAAGCCGGGGCGGGCGCTGCTCGGCGCGGCGGTCGGCGCGATGGTGACCGCGCTCGGCGCCTTCGCGATGAGCGCCCGCAGCACCGAACCGATCTCCGTGCACATGCCGGACCTCGCCTACCACGTCGGCAACGGCAAGAACGTCGTCAACGTGCTGCTCGTCGACATCCGCGCCTGGGACACCCTCGGCGAGATCTGCGTGCTGCTGGTCGCCGCGACCGGCGTCGCCTCGCTGGTGTTCCGCAACCGCCGATTCGGCAGCGCGCCGCGGGTCGCGGACGTTCCCGAGTTCGAGTCCCCGGCCTCGGAGACGACGTGGCTGCGGGGCGGCGACCTGATCGACCCCCGACACCGGTCGCTGATCCTCGAGGTCACCACCCGGATGATCTTCCCGACGATGATGGTGCTGTCGGTGTACTTCTTCTTCTCCGGCCACAACGCCCCCGGCGGCGGCTTCGCGGGCGGCCTGACGGCCGGGCTCGCACTGGTCCTGCGCTACCTTGCCGGCGGCCGCTACGAACTCGGTGAAACCGTGCCGATCGACGCGGGCAAGATCCTCGGCCTCGGCCTGATCTTCGCCGCGGGAACCGCGCTGACCTCACTGTTCCTCGGCGCACCCGTGCTGTCGTCCGCGACGATCGAAGTGACGCTGCCGCTGCTCGGCGACATCAAACTGGTCACCGCGCTGTTCTTCGACCTCGGGGTGTACCTGATCGTCGTCGGGCTCGTCCTCGACGTGCTGCGCAGCCTCGGGGCGCGACTCGACTCCGAAGTCGAGACCCGGCCGGAGGAGGTGGCAGCGCGATGAGCGTGAACATCGGGTTCCTCCTCGTCATCGGCGTCCTGATCGCGACCGGCGTCTATCTGCTGCTCGAGCGGTCCATCACGAAGATGCTGCTCGGCCTGCTGCTCTTCGGCAACGGCGTCAACCTGCTGATCCTCACGATGGGCGGCCCGCCCGGCAGCGCCCCGATCGTCGGCCGGTCCAACGACGTGTACGACACGATGGCCGACCCGCTGGCGCAGGCGATGATCCTGACCGCGATCGTGATCACGATGGGCATCGCCGCGTTCGTGCTGGCCCTGGCGTACCGGTCCTACAAGATCAACACCAAGGACGCGGTCGAGGACGACGTCGAGGACACCAAGGTCAAGACCCGCCGCAGCCCGGCCGAGGCCCCCGACCACGACCGCTCCGACGACCCGATCACCGGCGACTCCACGTTCAGCGGCGACGCCTTCGACGACAAGGGCAATCCCATCCCCCTGGAACAGCTCAAGAACCTCGAGGACCTCGAGGTGTACGAGGACCTGCGTGAGGGCGACTTCGACGAGTTCGACCCGAACGGTGACACCATGTCCGACCCGGACGGCAACAACAAGTCCGACCCGGACAGCGACAACACGTCCGACCCGGACGGCGACGACGATCCACGCGACCCGCTGCCCACCGGCGGTGACCGCCGATGACGCTGGTCCAGAACCTCACCCCGCTGCCGGTGCTGGTGCCGATGCTGGCCGCGGCCGTCACCCTCGTCGGCGGCCGCCGGCCCCGGTTCCAGCGCGCCATCACCATCGCGGCGCTCACCGCCGGGCTCGCGGTGTCCGTTGCGCTGCTCTACCTCGCCGACCGGGACGGCATCTCCGCGCTGCAGGTCGGCGGGTGGGACTCCCCGATCGGCATCACCCTCGTCGTGGACCGGCTGTCCGCGACCATGCTCGTCGTCTCCTACACCGTGCTGCTCGCCGTCATGGCCTTCGCGGTAGGGCAGGGCATCCACGACGGCACCGAACGCCAGCCGGTGTCGATCTTCCTGCCCACCTACCTCGCGCTCGCCGCGGGCATCTCCAACGCGTTCCTCGCCGGCGACCTGTTCAACCTGTACGTCGGGTTCGAGGTGCTGCTTGCGGCATCGTTCGTGCTGCTCACCCTCGGTGCCAGCGCCGACCGGGTCCGCGCGGGCGTCTCCTACGTGATGGTGTCGATGGTGTCGTCGCTGATCTTCCTGATCGGCATCGCCCTCGCGTACGGCGCGACCGGCACCCTCAACCTGGCCCAGATGGCGGTCCGGCTCGACGACATTCCCGCCGGGACACGGATGGCGATCTTCGGGGTGCTGCTCGTCGCGTTCGGGATCAAGGCGGCGGTGTTCCCGCTGTCCACCTGGCTACCGGACTCCTACCCGACCGCGCCCGCCCCGGTCACCGCGGTGTTCGCCGGCCTGCTCACCAAGGTCGGCGTGTACGCGATCATCCGGGCGCACACGCTGCTGTTCCCGCAGGGCGAGCTCGACGACGTCCTGCTGGTGTGCGGGCTGCTGACGATGATCGTCGGCATCCTCGGTGCGATCGCCCAGTCCGACATCAAGCGACTGCTGTCGTTCACGCTGATCAGCCACATCGGCTACATGGTGTTCGGCATCGCACTGTCCACCGAGCAGGGCCTGTCCGGCGCCATCTACTACGTTGCGCACCACATCATCGTGCAGACCACACTGTTCCTGGTCGTCGGCCTGATCGAACGGCAGGCAGGATCGTCGTCGCTGCGGCGGCTCGGCGGTCTCGCCGCGGCAAGCCCGGTGCTGGCGATCGTGTTCCTGATCCCGGCCCTCAACCTCGGCGGCATCCCCCCGTTCTCCGGATTCATCGGCAAGATCGCGCTGCTGCAGGCCGGTGCCGCGCACCCGAGCGTGCTGTCGTGGATCCTCGTCGCCGGCGGCACCGTCACCAGCCTGCTGACCCTGTACGTCGTCGCCCGGGTATGGACGAAGGCCTTCTGGCGGGCCCGCGCCGACGCCCCGGAGGGTGACCTCGCGGACGTCAGCCCGTCCGCCCTGATCGACGAGTCCGAGGAAGACATCGCGTTCGTCGACCGCGAGGACGTCGGGCGGATGCCCGCGCTGATGCTGGCACCGACGATCGCGCTGGTCGGTGTCGGGATCGCCCTGACGGTGTTCGCCGGTCAGATCATCGCGGTCACCGACCGGGCAGCCGCGGACCTGCAGGACCGGTCCATCTACATCGAGGCGGTCCTCGGGCCCGGCCACCACGAGCAGGCGACGGCGTCCGGGGGCGACCGATGACGCGGGCGCTGGCGCTGCGGGCGGCGTCGTTGGTGTGGCTGGTCCTCGTGTGGGTGCTGCTGTGGGGCAACGTGTCCGCAGCCAACATTCTCGGCGGGGTGGTCGTCGCCACCCTGATCACGGTGCTGCTGCCGCTGCCGAGGGTGCCGGTGCAGGGGCGGATCCACCTGTGGTCGGTGGTCAAGCTGATCGGCCTCGCGCTCGGCTACGCCGCGCAGTCGAGCGTGCAGGTCGCGTGGCTGTCGGTGCGGCCGGGGCCGCTGCCGGTGACCGGGGTGTTGCGGTGCAGGCTCGGCATCAAGTCCGACCTCGTGCTGACGCTGTGCGTGGACGTGCTGAACCTGATCCCCGGCACCCTGGTGCTCGAGGTCGACCGCGTCAAGCGCGTCGTGTACGTGCACGTGCTCGACATCGGCACCGACAAGGCGGTGCGCCACTTCCACCGAACCGTCCGGCAGCTGGACCGCCTGTTCATCCAGGCCTTCGAGCGGGACACCGAGTGGACACCCGCCCCGCTGCCCGACGACAACGCCACCGAAAGGAGCCCCCGATGACGACCGTGATCGTGATCGCAGGCGTGATGATGTCGATCGCCGCCGTGCTCACCTCGTACCGGCTCCTCGCGGGCCCGCACACCCTGGACCGCCTCGTCGCGATGGACACCCTGGTCGCGGTCGCGATCTGCGGTCTCGCGCTGTGGGCGGCGTACAGCATGGACACCACCCTGGTCCCGGCGATCGTCGCGCTGTCGCTGGTCGGCTTCATCGGCTCGGTGTCGGTGGCCCGTTTCCGGGTGCGTGACGACCAGTGAGCGCCGCACTCGACGTCCTCGCCGCGATCGCGATCCTGCTCGGTGCGCTGCTCGCGATGACCGCGGCGCTGGGCATCGTCCGCTTCGCCGACACCCTCTCCCGCATGCACCCGGCGACCAAACCCCAGGTCATCGGCATGCTCCTGGTGCTGTTCGGGTGCGTCGTCCGGCTGCGCGGCAACGTCGACATCTGGATGCTGGTGCTGGTCGGGCTGTTCACCCTCGTCACCGCGCCGGTCATCGCGCACGTCGTCGGCCGCGTCGCCTACCGCGAGCAGCGGGGTCGGGACGGGCTCGGCATCGTCGGCGACCTCGACCGGGAACAGAATCCCCCCGCGAGTTAGTCGTTTTACCGTTGTTCGACGCGGCATCGACCCGAGAACGACCAACTCGCGGACCTCACCGTGGCAGTTCTGTCACGCCGCCCGCACGCAACGCGTCCGCGACCCGTTCGAGCAGCTCGTCGGGATAGTGCACCACCAACTCCTTCGTCGCGACCACCACATCCCAGCCGAGCCGCCGGACGCTGTTGCGGCGCCGGACATCGCGCGAGTACCGGCCCCGCTCGCGGTGGTGGTCGCCGTCGTACTCGAGCACGACGCGGTACTGCGGCCACGCCATGTCGACACGCGCGACCAGCCGGGCCCGCTCGTCTGTCAGCAGGACCTGGGTGTCCGGTTTCATGAATCCCGCGCGGACGACCAGCAGCCGCGTCCGCGTCTCCCACGGTGATTCGGCGCCGCCGTCAGCGAAGTCCACGACGCGCCTGAGCTGTTTGAGCCCCCGGTCGCCCCGATGCTGCTCGACCATCACCAGCAGATCCTTCGGGTCGCGCCGACCGATGTTGCACAGTCCATCGACCGCCTCGATCGCGGCGTCGAACGGCAGCCGCCGCCCGAGGTCGTACGCGGCCCGCAGGTGCGACGTCAACGCATAGCCGAGCACCTCCTCCGATTCGCCGGACAGCAGGGTGTCGTAGCGGAGCCGGACGCCCGCCCTCCTGCGCGCAGGTGTAGGCAGGACGATCTCCGGTTCCACATCCTCGGGCACGTACCGGTAGCCGTGGAGCGCGGCCGCCGACCACCCGGCCAGCACGCCCTGCGGATAGGTGACCCCCAGCGCCCGCGACCGCTGTGCGAAGTCGAGCGGCTGGTCCGCGCGGATGTATACCCCGGTCAGCACCGCCCGGTAGTCGCGCTCGACCTGCCAGGGCGTCATGCCCTCGAGGAGCCGGGACCGGCGAATCGGTCCGACAGGTCTCGGATCACGCACCATCCCCGGACCCTAACCGCGAGTTAGTCCTTTTCAGGCGGTAGTGACCGAAATCGACAGTAGAACAACTAATTCGCGACGACGACTAACTCACGACCAGGCGCGGCCGTCCACCCCAGCGACCCAACGCCGACCCCGGTGCCGCGAAGAAGGTGGCGTGGAAGGCGACGACGACCGCACCCATCACCCCGAGGATCAGCGGCACCGACAGGTACGGGGCCGCCGCGATCGGCACGGCCAGGTAGCGGTAGCCGCCGAGCAGCGCGGCGAACGCGACCGTGCCGCCGACGACGAGCCGGACCCGGAACCAGCCCCAGCCGCGTTCCGGTTCGCGCAGGGCCGCCTCGATGGTCAGGCACAGCACGACCCCGGCGACCAGGTCGACGGCGTAGTGGTAGCCGAAGCCGAGCGTCGCCATCAGGGTGCACACCAGCCAGAAGGTGCCGCCCCACCGCAGCCACGTCGGCCCCCGGCGCGAATGCACGAAGATCGCCAACGCCCACGCGGTGTGCAGGCTCGGCATGCAGTTGCGGGGCGCGTCCCCGGTGAACACGAACGCCGCCGGGTCGGTGCCGGTCGGGATGACGGTGGGCCAGTAGTCGCCGAGCTGGGCGCCCTGCCCGGCGGTGCCGAACGCGAAGTCGGGTCCGACGACGGGGAACAGCAGGTAGAACACCGGGCCGATCAGGCCGATCGCGAGGAACGTCCGGACCAGGTGGTGCCCCGCCCAACCTGCCCGCAGCTGCCAGAGCGCGACGACGATCGCCGCGACGGGCAGCTCGATGTACACCCAGTGCAGGACGCCGTACCCGACGGGACCGAGCGCGTCGACGACCTGACCCATCACCCACGACGGGCTGCCGAACGCGCGGTCGGCGAGCTCGAGGTACTCGTCGAGGACGGCGGGGCGCGTCATCACCGTGATCTGCAACCAGACGTCACCGATCTTCGTCGCGACGATCAGCAGGGCCCCGAACCCGACGCCGAGCAGCACGCCGCGCCTGCGCTCACCGGTCCACCGCACCGCCGCGACCACGGCGATCAGGGTCAACACCCAGGTGGGGCCGTTCCCGACCGCGAACGGCCCGCCCTGCAGCAGCCGACCCGCGAGGAACACCAGGTCGATGCCGACGGCCGCCGCGACCGCGGCAACGCGCTGCCGGTTCGTCAACCCGACGAGGCCAAGCGCCAGCCCGGCCCACGGCACCGACATCGACTTGGGGGTGCCGACGAAGTCCCTGGCGAGTGACTGCACCGGCCCCTCGAACCCGGATCGGGTCGCGACGACCTGCAGCACCAGCATTGCCACCACGACGGTGGCCACCGCGGCGGGCACGAGGACCCGCCGTCCACCCGCCCGCCACGCCGCACTGGCGGTCGAGTTGTCAGTCAGCACCCGTACATAGTAAACGGTGCGTGAACTGCGCTTTAACGCTCCAGTTCGGTGACGAGTGCGTCCACGACGGCGGTCAGATCGCCACCGTTGCCCGCCGCGACCGCCCGCTGCCGCTGATAGGACGCCCCCCGTCGCGGGATGTCCGCGACCCTGGCCAATTCGTCCGCGCAGCCGAGTTCCACCGCGAGCGGCGCGAGCTGCTCGAGCAGATCGTCGAGGTCGTCGGTGACGAGGCGTTCGTTGCTGGCGGCGTCCAGGATGATCTCGGCGTCGAGGCCGTACCGCGCGGCCCGCCACTTGTTCTCCTGCACATGCCAGGGCGGCATCCCCGGCAGCTCGATGCCCGCCTCCAGCTGCCGGTCGAAGTGGACGACCAGGCAGTGGATCAGCGCAACCAGGGACTCCAACTCACCGCGGGTGGAGACGCCGTCGCAGACCCGGACCTCGATCGTGCCCCACTGCGGGGCGGGCCGGATGTCCCAGTGCAGGGCACCGAGCCGCTCGATCACCCCGGTCTTCATCTGGTCGTGGACGAAGCCCTCGAACTGCGCCCACGTCTCGAACTGGAACGGCAGCCCGGCGGTCGGGAGCTGCTGAAACATCAGGGCCCGGTTGCTGGCGTATCCGGTGTCGACGCCCGCCCACATCGGCGACGACGCCGACAACGCGAGCAGGTGCGGATACTTGACCAGCAGCGCGTTGATGATCGGGAACACCTTGTGCGCCGACGACACCCCGACGTGGACGTGCACCCCCCAGATCAGCATCTGCCGACCCCACCACTGGGTCCGCTCGATCATCTCGTCGTAGTGCGGATTGGGCGTGACCTGCTGGGTGGACCACTGCGCGAACGGGTGGGTGCCCGCGCACATCAGCTCGACGTTCTCGCGGTGCGCCGCCCGGCGCAGCAGCGTCATCGTCTCCTGCAGGTCCGCCATCGCCTCCGCGGTGGTGTCGCAGATCCCGGTGACGAGTTCCACGGTGTTGCGCAGGAACTCCTTGTGCAACCGCGGCGCGTCCGCGAGGTCCGCGGCGGCGGCCAGGACCTGCGCGGCGCTGTTGGACAGGTCGCGGGTGTCCGGGTCGACCAGCGCGACCTCCCACTCGACGCCGATCGTGGGCCGGGGCGAACCGGCGAAATGGACTGCCACAGCCCGAATCCAACCACAGTCCCGACGACGACGCCGCGACCGGAAACCGGCCTGTGGCCGAGGTCTCCGATCGCGGCGGGTGGTCGAGCTCGGGTTCCGCTGCGCGGTGGTGTTACTTGATCACACCGCAGGCGACGCGGGCGCCAGCGTCGCCGGTGTCCAGGGTGGCCTGATCCGGCGCGGGGGCGTACCGGGTCGGGATGTTCGCGAAGTTGTCGGCACCGGCGTGCACGACGATCGCGGTGCCCTCACCGTGGTTCTGCAGATCCTCGATCGTGAACGCGTCGGTGGTGGTCGTCAGGTTCGCGGTACCGTCCGCACGCACGAACAGCGACGGCAGGTCGCCGCTGGCCGGGTTGCCGCCGTGGCCCTCGACCTGCAGGTGCCCACCGGCGGAGACGAAGTCGCCCTCGCAGCTGCCGACCGAGTGAATGTGCAGGCCGTGGAAGCCGGGCTCGAGGCCGTTCGCCGCGACGGTCACGACCACGTTCTCACCGGAGCCGACGAACGTCGCGGTCCCGGCCGCCTTGCCGTCCGCACCCTTGAGCACGGTGTTGAGCCGGTCGGCATGCTCGGCGCCGTGGCCCTCGCCTGCGTCACCCTCGGGTGCGGGCGCGCCGGTCCACACGGCAGGGGTGGTGCCCTGAACGTCGCTCGCCACCTCGTTCGGCGGGCTGCAGGCGGTGAGGCCAACGGCCGCGATCGCAACCATCGGGGCGACGACGCGCAGGGACACGCGGCGTGACCGGGTCGTCTGCGAATCGCGTCGGGTAAGCAAGGCCATCAAACCGCTCCTTCGAGATGGGCTGGAAGTGCACTGATCATAGCCAGCCGGGCGAACCGGCCGACCGGTGGTCTACGACGCCGCATAGTTGAGCGGCTCCGCCCCTCGTCTACTGGGAGGTGACGATGACGATCACGCCGGGGGACGCCGTCGCGATCCCGCCGAACCGCTGTTCGGCGGTGATGCCGAGATCCGCGGCGATCTGCTGCGCCGCCTGCCGCTCCGCCGCCGAGTTCGCGCTGTAATAGGCGGTCGTCTTCGCGACGTTGCCGCTGCTGTAGTTGCCGGTCTCGGCCACCGTCCAGCCCTCCGACTCGAGGGTGCCCGCGGTCTGCGCGGCAAGACCGCTGACGGTGCTGTTGTTGAAGACCCGCACCGGGACCGCCGACCGGTCGACGGCGGCGGTGGTCGGCGTCGCCGCAGCGGCGACCGGAGCGAGGGTGGTCGGCGAGACGGGCGCCGGTGTCGTTGCCCGAGCCGACGCCGCAGGCGCGTTCGGCGCCCCCGTGACCGGGGCCACGCTGGGCAGCACCTCGGACGAGCGGGTGTCCGACCCGGAGTTCGACAGGGTCAACGCTCCGATGCCCGCGAACGCGATGGCCAGGGCGATGAGAACCATCGCGAGTGCGCGTAGTGGGGGTCCCGACGGTGCCGGCTGCGGGGTGCTCACGGGTTCGACCATACGGGTCGGGGCCCCATCTGCGTCATCTGGGCACGCGGGCCGATCGCGCGGGCCGCACCACGAGGATCGGGCGACATGGCTAGGTGACGTCGAAACCGAGGCGGCGGGCGGCGCGCGCCTTCTGCCTGCTCGCGCGCAGCCGACGCAGCCGTTTGACCAGCATCGGATCCGCGGCAAGGGCCTCCGGCCGGTCAACGAGCGCGTTGAGCACCTGGTAGTAGCGGGTCGCCGACATGTCGAACAGTTCCTTGATGGCATCCTCCTTCGCGCCCGCGTACTTCCACCACTGGCGTTCGAAGGTCAGAATGTCGTGATCGCGGCGGGTGAGTCCGTCCGCTCCGACCCCGGCGCTCTCCGGCTGGTCGGTGGGCTGCGAATTCCGGCTACGCGCGACTGCGCCGTCCATCTCACTCCTCAACGTCGAACTCTCGCCCCATCCATCAGCGAAGGCTAAAGCTCCCCACCGACAGATCCGGGTGCACCGATCCGGCGACGAATGACAACCCTGTACTTCCGACGGCTATTGAACCACGGTGACCGCACCCGTTCCCCGGTTCGCGGTGCTGGCGCGTCGCGATGCGGGGCCCGGCGGCATCCGGCAACAGGGCGCACCGATCGCCACCACTATTCTCGGTCGCATGGCAATTCTTCCTATCGTGATCGTCGGTGACCCGGTTCTCCATCAGCCGACTGCGCCGGTGACGCAGCCGCTGTCCGAGATCGCCGAGCTCGTCGCCGACATGTACGACACGATGGACGCCGCGAACGGCGTCGGCCTTGCCGCCAATCAGGTGGGCGTCGGCCTGCGGGTGTTCGTGTACGACTGCCCGGACTACGACGTGAACCCGGACGGGGAGCGGCGTCGCGGCGAGGTGGTCAATCCGGTGCTGGAGACCTCGGAGATCCCCGAGTCGATGCCGGACCCCGACGACGACGAGGAGGGCTGCCTGTCCGTCCCGGGTGAGCAGTTCCCCACCGGCCGCGCGAACTGGGCGAAGGTGACCGGGGTCGACGTGAACGGCGATCCGGTGACGATCGAGGGCACCGGCTTCTTCGCCCGGATGCTGCAGCACGAGGTCGGGCACCTGGACGGCTTCCTCTACACGGATGTGCTGATCGGGCGGAACGCCCGCGCCGCGAAGAAGATCATCAAGCGGTCCGGCTGGGGTGTCCCCGGCCTGTCCTGGACGCCCGGCACGGTCGAGGACCCGTTCGGTCACGATGACTGACGACCCGGCGGGCAGCGGCAGGCACCACCGCCCGCCGCCCGTGCCGGGTGGGGGCGGCACCCCCGGTCCCGAAACGGTGCCGCACCGGGCCAGGACCGCGCCCCGCCTCGGCAGCCGGGTGGTGCTGCGCTACAAGCTGCCGCCCGGCTATCCGCAGCCGCTGACCGACATGATCGGCGAACTCGTCGCGCTGACGCCCGCGGTCGTGGTGCGCGCCCAGGACGGTCGGGTCGCGCAGGTCGAGCGCGGCCAGGTCGTCGCGCTGAAGGAGATCGGGGCGCGCCCGGTCGCGACCCGCGAGATCCGGGCGCTCGAACTCGCGGCGGCGGACGGCTGGCCGGGGACCGACCAGTCCTGGATCGACGGCTGGCTGGCACGGGCGGGCGCGGGGATCACCGGCCGCGCGAACTCCGCCGCCCCGCTCGGTCGGGCGCACCGGATCGGTGACCTGCACTCCGGTGACACCCTGGACCGGCTGCACGCCTGGTACGCGGAGCGGCGACTGCCGCTGACGCTGCTGCTGCCGGACCGCCTCGGGGCGGCCCCCGACGGCTGGACCGTGTCGGCGGAGGTTCAGGTGATGGCGGCGGACATCACCAATCTGACGTTGCCGGACGGCGAGTCGATGGTGACGGTCGATCCGGCGCCGGGGGCGGGCTGGCGGTCGCTGCGCCGACCCGGAACGGGGGTGTCGGACCGGGAGGTTGCGGTGCTGACCGCGGTCCGTGACGGCGAACTCGGATTCGGGGTCCTCGGCGCCGCGGGGTCGGAACCACTCGGCATCGCCCGGGCCGCGATCACCGAGGCACCGGACGGCAGGCGCTGGGTGGGGCTGACCGCGGTCGAGGTCGCACCGGCGCACCGCAGGCGCGGGCTGGGGATGCTGGTGTGCGCGGAAATGATCCGCTGGGGCCGCGACCACGGCGCGACGCACGCCTACGTCCAGGTCCGGGCCGACAATCCCGGCGCCCTCGAGTTGTACCGGACCCTCGGGCTGATCGATCACCACCGCTACCGCTACGCCACCGCGCCCGCCCGGTCCGGGTGAAGGGCACCTTCAGCCGGTCCGGCGGGGCGCAGGTGCCCTTCACCCGGCGGGGCGGGCTGTCGGAGCAGCGCACTACGCTGCGGGCATGCGATTGGCGACGTGGAATGTGAACTCCGTTCGGGCCAGGACCGACCGGATCGTGGACTGGCTGACCAGGACCGACGTCGACGTGCTCGCCATGCAGGAGACCAAGTGCCGGGACGACCAGTTCCCGACCGAACGGTTCACCGAACTCGGCTACCAGGTCGCGCACGTCGGCCTTAGCCAGTGGAACGGGGTCGCGATCGTGTCCCGCGTCGGCCTCGACGACATTCAGGTCGGCTTCGAGGGCCAGCCCGGATTCGCGAAGCAGGCCCCGGACAGCCTCGACGTCGTCCCGCCGGTCGTCGAGGCCCGCGCGATCGGCGCGACCTGCGGCGGCGTGCGGGTGTGGAGCCTGTACGTGCCGAATGGCCGCGAGCTGTCGGACCCGCACTACACGTACAAGCTGGACTGGCTCGCGACCCTGCGCGACGATGCGGCGAAGTGGCTGGCCGACGACCCGAACGCGCAGATCGCGCTGGTCGGCGACTGGAACGTCGCGCCGACCGACGAGGACGTGTGGGATCCGGCGCTGTTCGAGGGCAAGACGCACACCTCGCGCCCGGAGCGGGACGCGTTCGCCGCGTTCGAGGAGGTCGGGTTCGCCGAGGTGACCCGGCCGCACACCCCCGGGCCCGGGGTGTACACCTACTGGGACTACACGCAGCTGCGGTTCCCGAAGCGGCAGGGCATGCGGATCGATTTCCAGTACGCCTCCCCCGCGCTGGCAGCCCGCGTCACCGATGCGTCGATCGACCGGGAGGAACGCAAGGGCAAGGGCGCGAGCGATCACGCCCCGGTGATCGTCGACCTGGATTAGGTTCGCGCTCGTCCGTCCGCCGCACCCCCTTCCCTCAGGAGTCCACCGTCGAGACCGCCAATGACCAACCCGACCGGATAGACGCCGCCTGGGTCGAGAACGGTCAACACCGATCGGCCCGCTGGCGCACCAACGGCGACCTCAAGCCGCCGAAGACGGTGGTCATCGCCGGGGATGAACTCCGCGCCGACGACGCGATGCGGCTCGCGTCCGAGGGCACCGCCATGCTGTGGCGAGGCGACTTTCCTGGCGCCCGGCAACTGCTCGATGCGCTGAAGCGGCGGCTTGATCGGCTGCGAGTGCAGGCGGGCCCGGACCTCACGCTGACCTTCCACCGACACCGGCAGGCCAGGGCGCACCGCACCCGGATCCTGAGCATGATCGTCATCGAACTCGGCCCGGACTACGCCATCGACCTGAGGCGGGCACCCGATATCCGGCTGGCGTGCCGCGAGGCGTACGGCGACGCCTCGGAGGCCAGCCTGGTGTCCCTGCAGGAACTGCTGGGGGTCGTCGGTGCACACGAGTGGCGGCGGCGGGGCGTGCAGATCCCGGCGCTCGATGCCCGCATCCACCCCCACTACGGGGTGTTCGCACCGACCCGGAACGAGTACGTCGACCTGGTCGCGGAGGCGGAGTTCCCGGCACGCGTCGGCACGGCGTTCGACATCGGCACCGGCACCGGAGTGCTTGCCGCACTGCTCGCCCGACGCGGCGCCGAGCGGGTGATCGCGACCGACATCGCACCGCGCGCGGTCGCCTGCGCCACCGACAACATCGACCGTCTCGGGCTGGCGGACCGGGTGCAGATCGTCCACACCGACGGATATCCGGACGGGCGCGCCGACCTGGTGGTGTGCAATCCGCCGTGGGTGCCTGCCGCGCCGACGTCGTCGATCGAGTTGGGGGTCTTCGACCGCAAGGGCCAGATGCTCGCCGAGTTCGTCCGCGGACTGCCGGGCCACCTCACCGCGGGCGGGCAGGGATGGCTGGTGCTCTCCGATCTTGCGGAGCGTCTCGGCCTGCGCACCCGCACCCAGCTGACCGACCTGTTCGATCGGTCCGGACTGATCGTGCTCGGCCGCAGCGATGTCCACCCGCGGCACCCGCGGGCGTCCGGCGGTCGCGGCCAACGCAGCCGGGGTCCCGAAGATCCGCTGGCGGCCGTCCGGGCGGCAGAGGTCGTGTCCCTCTGGCGGCTCGCGGCCCGCGACGGCTGACCGCGACGTCGTCGCGTCAGGCGTCGTCGAGCAGCGGCAGGTACTCGGTGTGGGTGCCGAGATAGCGTCGCACGTAGGTGCAGACCGGGTGCACCCGCCATCCGCGCACCCGCGCCTCCTCAAGCACCTCCCGGACCAGCACCGCCGCCCATCCGCGGCCGCCGTGCTCCTCCTTGACCACCGTGTGCATCAACGCGACAGCGGCGCCGTCCGCCGGTGCGCAGTCGACGCCGTCCAGGCGGCGGTATCCGAGGATGCCCACCAGTTCGCCGTCGACCCACAGGTCGAAGCGCGAGTGCGCGGGGTTGTCCTCAACCTGAGCCCGCGCCGCGTCGGCGCGGGCCGCGACGGCGGTCACCGCCGCCGTCCGGTGCTGGTTCCGCTTGAACATGCCGCCATGCAAGCAGCATCCGGGCCGGGCCGCTGCCCGGGACGGGCCCCGTCGACAAGTTGTCGCCCATCCTTCGTCGAATCGTGGCCGAATCGCCGCCCGGCGCTCACACCGGGACCAGAATGTCGCGGTACTCGGGGTTCGCGGCGACGAATCGCTGCAGGTAGGTGCACACGGGCCGGATCTTCCATCCGTACCCGCGGGCCGCGTCGAGCGCCCGCCGGACCATCAGCGCGGCGAGCCCCCGGTGCCCGAAGTCCTCGACGATCACGGTGTGCAGGAAGGAGACGACCGGCGCCGTCGACCGCCGTCGGCCCCTGGCGGCTCCATCGTTCGACTCGAGGTCGTAGTAGCCCAGAATGCCGACGAGGTCGCCGTTGAGCCACAGCTCGAAACGGCTCTGAGCGGCATTGTTCGTCACCTCGGCCGTCGCCTTGTCCGCGAGCATCGGTCCTGTCTCCTTCTGGGTGAAGCGCCGGGCAGCCTGCCCGTAACAGAAATGTGATCCACGCCACTATAGGTCGGCTGGCGGGTGCGCAACAGGGATCGGGCGAAACTGGGCTAGGGTCTCCGGCGACAACTGAACACCCACGGGGGCTCGCACCAGCGGGCTGAGAGGACGGCTAGCTCCTTCGCGAGCGATGAGGGCCGTCGACCGTATGAACCTGACCGGGTAATGCCGGCGTAGGGAGTATTCGAATGAGGGACACCTCTGTCACCACGGCCGTCACCACGGGACCGATCGCGGGCAGCAGCAAGCGGTACCTGGACGTCGACGGGCTGTCGGTGCCGGTGCGCCGCGTGCACCTGACCACCGGCGATCATCTGGACCTGTACGACACGTCCGGCCCGTACACCGAGGACGACGCGCGAATCGACCTTGAGGCGGGCCTGCCGCCGGTGCGGTCGGGCTGGCCGCGGCCTGCCGGGGCCAGCACCCAACTGGGCTGGGCGCGCGCGGGCGTCGTCACCGCCGAGATGCGCTACTGCGCCGCCCGCGAGGGCGTGTCGCCGGAGGTGGTGCGCGACGAGGTCGCCGCCGGTCGGGCGGTGATCCCGGCCAACCGCAATCACCCCGAGCTCGAACCGATGGTGATCGGCAAGCGATTCGGGGTGAAGATCAACGCGAACATCGGCAACTCGGCGGTCACCTCGTCGATCGCCGAGGAGGTCGAGAAGATGGTGTGGGCCACCCGCTGGGGCGCCGACACCATCATGGACCTGTCCACCGGCAGGAACATCCACGAGACCAGGGAGTGGATCCTGCGCAACTCCCCCGTCCCGGTCGGGACGGTGCCGCTCTACCAGGCGCTGGAGAAGGTTGGCGGCGACCCGGCAGCACTGACCTGGGAGCTGTACCGCGACACCGTGATCGAGCAGTGCGAGCAGGGCGTGGACTACATGACGGTGCACGCCGGGGTGCTGCTGCGGCACGTCCCGCTGACCGTGAAGCGGGTCACCGGCATCGTCTCGCGCGGCGGGTCGATCATGGCCGCCTGGTGCCTCGCGCACCACCGGGAGTCGTTCCTGTACACCCACTTCGCGGAGCTGTGCGAGATCCTCGCCCGCTACGACGTCACCTTCTCGCTCGGCGACGGGCTGCGCCCCGGATCCATCGCGGACGCCAACGACGCGGCGCAGTTCGCCGAGCTCCGCACCCTCGGCGAACTGACCGCAATCGCGAAATCCCATGGCGTGCAGGTGATGATCGAGGGCCCGGGGCACGTGCCGATGCACAAGATCGTGGAGAACGTCCGCCTCGAGGAGGAGCTGTGCGAGGAGGCACCGTTCTACACCCTCGGCCCGCTCGCCACCGACATCGCGCCCGCCTACGACCACATCACCTCCGCGATCGGCGCGGCGATGATCGCGCAGGCCGGGACCGCGATGCTCTGCTACGTGACCCCGAAGGAGCATCTGGGGCTGCCGAACCGGGACGACGTGAAGGTCGGCGTCATCACCTACAAGATCGCCGCGCACGCCGCCGACCTGGCCAAGGGGCACCCGCGGGCGCAGGAACGCGACGACGCACTGTCGACGGCCCGGTTCGAGTTCCGCTGGCACGATCAGTTCGCGCTGTCGCTCGACCCGGACACCGCCCGGGAGTATCACGACGAGACGTTGCCCGCCGAGCCAGCGAAATCTGCACACTTCTGTTCGATGTGCGGGCCGAAGTTCTGCTCGATGCGGATCTCCGCCGACGTCCGCCAGGTGTACCTGCCCACCGTTCCGGCGGGTCGATAGGCTCCTTGCTCGTGAACCTGCTGCCGCTGACCCCCGACGGACAGACCCCCGTCCGTGCCCTCACCATCGCCGGTACCGATTCCGGCGGCGGCGCTGGCATTCAGGCCGACTCCCGCACGATGGCGCTGCTCGGTGTGCACGCCTGCGTCGCCGTCGCCGCGGTGACGGTGCAGAACTCGGTGGGGGTGAGCGGTTTTCACGAGATCCCGCCGCAGATCGTGGCCGATCAGGTGCGGTCGGTGGTCGGCGACATCGGGGTGAGCGCCGCGAAGACGGGGATGCTGGCGTCCACCGCGATCATCGAGTCGGTCGCGCAGGTGTGCGGCGAGGTCGGGATCGGCAAGGGCAGGCCGGTGCCGCTGGTGGTGGACCCGGTGTGCGCATCGATGCACGGCGACCCACTGCTGCACGCGGAGGCCCTCGACGCGGTGCGGCACACGCTGATCCCGATCGCGTCGCTGGTCACGCCGAACCTCGACGAGGTCCGGCTGATCACCGGCATCGAGGTCGTCGACGACGCGTCGGCTCGCCGGGCAGCGGAGGCGCTGCACGGGCTCGGCGCGCAGTGGGCGCTGGTCAAGGGCGGTCACCTGCGTACCTCAACGGAATCGACCGACCTGCTCTTCGACGGCGAAACGTTCCACCAGTTCACCGGCCCGCGGATCGACACCGGCAACGACCACGGCGGCGGGGACACCCTCGCCGCCGCGGTCGCATGCGCGCTCGCGCACGGCCGATCGATGCCCGAGGCCGTCGCGTTCGGGAAGCAGTGGGTGACCCGCTGCCTCGCGGCGTCCTACGACCTCGGGGCGGGACACGGCCCCGTCTCCCCGCTGTGGCGGCTGCATCCGGGCGCTGCGGAAGGTCAGTGCGAGTAGTCCCGGAAGGTCATCACGGCCGCGACGAGGATCACCGCCGCCGCGACGATGTAGACCGCTATGCGGAACCAGTAGGGACCGACTTCGTAGTAGTTCACCGCGAACGCGCCGAACATTGCGGCCAGGATGAGCACCATCCCGTACAGGGGCGTCCGCTGTTCCCGATCAGCCATACCATCAGTGTCCGCGCGGACAGCGGCGGTCGCAATGGCCGGTCATTCGGCCTGATCGCCGTCGGCCTCGTCACCGCGGCGGTGCCGCTCGTCGTCACCGCGGCGGTGCCGCTCGTTGGCACTGCGGCGGTGCCGCTCGTTGGCACTGCGCCGCTGCTGCTCCTTCGCGACGCGGCGCTGCTCCTCGGCTCGTTCGCGGCAGCGCCGCAAGAACTCCTCGTCGGACTCACTGCTGACGCCCGCCTGCCGACCGGGCCGGTCGTACTCCGGGAAGCCGGTGACCCGGGCCGGGGCCTGCACACCGACGCCGCCCTGTGGACGCCCGAGTAGCAGCCACAGCACGGATCCGAGCAGCGGCACCAGGATCACGACGATCAGCCACAGGATCTTCGGGAGGTGCCGGACCCGGTGCTCGTCTGCGCAGATCACGTCGACGAGGCACCCCACCCACAGCACCATCACGATCAACCCGAGATACGGCACGCGCCGCCCCTTCCCACGTTCCTCCTCCGGACAAACCGGACCCAGGAGTTTCATCCACGCCGGGCCCCGGCGCGTTACGGGCCGCGGCGGACGACCGCGGGGTCAGTCCCGCTGAACTGTGTACATCCGCAGGTCCGCGGGCACGCCCCGCGGCGCGGACGAGAACAGTCCACGACGGAACGGTCGAGCAAGCAGGCCCAGCTCGGCAAGCCGCTCGGAGCCGAGCGCGTCGACGGTCGCCGCGGAGGCCATCACGTGGCCGTCGGCGCCTGCCTGCATCACCCTGGCGGCGATGTTGACGTCGACCCCGAGCCAGTCGGCGCCGACCTGGCGAGGAATGCCGGTGTGCACGCCGACCCGCATCCGGGGGCGGTGGCCGTGGCACTCCACCCCGCCCAACGCCGATCGGGCGGCGAACACGGCTTCGATGGCGCGGTCGGGGCGGGCGAACACGGCCATCATCCCGTCGCCCATCCGCTTGACGACGAGTCCGCCGCGCTCGACGACGGGAGGTTCGATCGCGCGGGCCACCTCGCGGAGCAGGTCGATCGTCGCCTCGTCGCCCGCGGCGAGCGCGAAGTCGGAGTAGCCGACGAGGTCGGTGAAGACGAGCGTCATCTCCCGCGTGCCCCGGCCGTGACCGGTGCGTTCGAGCACCGCCTGCCACAGTTGCAGCGCGCCGAACCCGGCCTCGCGGGCGGCGCCGGGCCGTTCGCCCCGCAGCCGGTCGGCGACCCGGGCAACCGCCCGCACCCCGCCCGGTCCCGCGGTGGAGAGCGGGTCCCCGAAGCTGGCATCGCCGGGCAGGGCGCGCCGGACCCGCCGGACCGTGTCGACCACGGCGGGTGCGCTGTCCACCGCGCGCAGCCAGGCCAGCGCGGACGCGACGCGGCGCGCACCGTCGCCGGACTGCCCGGCCGCAGGCTCCTCGGTCACCGGCAAAGTGTAACCACCCGTCACAGACAGGAGCCTGCGGCGCAGCGCCTACGCGTCGCGCTTGTTGACGACGAACAGCGCGGCCCCGAACACCACGGCGACGAACACCGCGAAGTAGACGAGGCTCCCCCACGGACCCCAGTGCCAGTCGATGCCCTGGTCGGAGCCGAGGAAATGATTCGCATTGGCAAACGGCAGGAACGGCTGGATCTCGCGGCCCACCCTGCCGAACAGTCCGAACAGCGATTCGATCAGCAGCGGCCACAGCAACAGCAGCGTGATCGCGCCAGCGGACTGCCGCACCAGCGACCCGACCGCGACGGCAAGCGCGACGCACAGCAGCGCATAGATCGGCACCCCGTAGATCGCTCGCCAGGATTCGGATCCGGACAGCGTCAGCAGCGCGCCCGCCTCGCTCCCCGCGGTGGCCTTCGCGATCGCGTACGCACCGAACGTCAGCCCGAAGGTCAGCACCGCACCGAAGACCCCGATCAGGCCGGCCTTCGTGAGCAGCACCGTGTCCCGCTTCGGCACCGCCTGGAAGGTGGTGCGGATGAGGCCGAACCGGTACTCACTGGTCACCGCGAGCGCGGCCATGATCATCAGGATAAGAACGCCGAACCCGCTGACGCCGCCGACCGAGTCCGCGAGGGTCGGCAGGAACGGGTCGTAGCCGGGGTCCTCGCCGGTCGCGACCTGATCGTGGTATGCGCTGAGCCCCACCTTCGCCGTCACGCCGATCACGGCGGCAAGGACGAGCCCCAACACGACGATCGCGGCGGTGCACCACCACGGCGACTTCGTCGAGGTGAGCTTGATGCGTTCCGCTGCAACGACACCCATCAGAGCGTCCCTCCCATCACGTCGGCGTGGTACTGCACGTCGTCCCCTGTCATCTTCATGAATGCGTCCTCAAGCGACCCGCGCTGCGCCGCCAACTCGTGCAGCACGATGCCCTGCCCGCCGGCGATCTGCCCGACGGTGTCGGTCGTGGCGCCGCGCACGATCAACGCGGCATCACCGTCCGGGCCCGCGCCGTCGGACTCCACGGACAGGCCCTGCCCGACGAGGGCCGCCTGCAGCACCTCGAGCTGCGGGCTGCGCACCCGCACCGACGCCTCCGAGGACCGGTCGACGAATTCCTTGACCGGGGAATCGGATACCAGCCGACCTCGCCCGATCACGACGAGATGCTCTGCGGTCAAAGCCATCTCGGACAGCAAATGGCTCGAGACGAGGACCGTCCGACCCTCGCCGGCGAGGCGCTGCATGAACTTGCGGATCCAGACGATGCCCTCGGGGTCGAGACCGTTGACCGGCTCGTCGAACAGCAGCACCTGCGGATCGCCGAGCAGCGCACCGGCCAACCCGAGCCGCTGCGCCATGCCGAGCGAGAACCCGCCCGCCTTCTTCCCGGCGACCTCGGTGAGACCGACCAGACGCAGCACCTCGTCGACCCGGGACGACGGAATCCCGTTGGAGGCGGCCATCCACTGCAGGTGTGCCCGCGCGGACCGGTTGGGGTGCACCCACTTGGCGTCGAGCAGTGCGCCGACGGTCCGGAGCGGCTGCGGCAGATCGTGGTACGGCTTGCCGTCGATCAGTGCCACGCCCGCGGTCGGCCGGTCCAACCCGAGGATCATCCGCATGGTCGTCGACTTGCCCGCGCCGTTCGGCCCGAGGAACCCGGTGACGATCCCCGGCCGGACCGTGAAGGTCAGGTCGTCGACCGCCCGCACGTCCCCGAATGTCTTGGTCAGTCCCCTCACTTCAATCATGACCACCAGCATTCCCGAAAAACCGGAGGCGCACATCATTCCCTGGTGGCGCGCCGTGTCATCCGTGGGGCTGACAGGCCGTCAGGGTTTTCCCCGAGCCGTCAGGGTCAGTGCGACCCGTTCCCGCCAACGGTATCCGGGGTCGTCGGGAACCGGTCCGCCGGGTTCTCGCCCTCGTCGTACACCGACTGCGGGGGCCCGATCAGCAGCGGATCCGGTGTTCCGACGACGCGCGGGTCCTTGCCTGCGTAGTCGAACCGCGCCAGCACCCACCGCATCGCCTCGAGGCGGGCACGCTTCTTGTCGTTGGACTTGACGATCGTCCACGGCGCGTGCGGGGTGTCGGTGTAGAACAGCATGTTCTCCTTGGCCTCGGTGTAGGCGTCCCACTTATCGAGGCTGGCGAGGTCGGTCGGCGAGAGCTTCCACTGCTTGACCGGGTCGGTGCTGCGCGCCACGAACCGGGCGTGCTGTTCCTCGCGTCCGACGGAGAACCAGAACTTGATCAGGTGAATGCCCGATTGGACCAACATCCGCTCGAATTCCGGTGCTGAGCGGGTGAATTCGAGGTACTCGGTGGGGGTGCAGTAACCCATGACCCGCTCGACACCGGCCCGGTTGTACCAGGACCGGTCCATCAGCACGATCTCCCCGCCCGCCGGCAGGTGCGCGACGTACCGCTGAAAGTACCACTGCGTCCGTTCGCGCTCGGTGGGCTTCTCGAGGGCCATCACCCGCGCGCCGCGGGGGTTGAGGTGCTCGGTGAACCGCTTGATCGCACCGCCCTTCCCCGCCGCGTCCCTGCCCTCGAAGATGATGACGATCTTCTCGTCGTTCTCCTTGACCCAGGCCTGCAGTTTGAGCATCTCGATCTGCAGGGCACGTTTACGGAACTCGTACTGGCGCCGGGTCATCTTCCGGTCGTACGGGTAGCCGTGCCGCCACGGCGCCTCCGGCCCGTCGTCGGGCCGGACCCGCCCCGACTTGCGCAGCAACTCGCCGATCTCGTCGATCTCCGGGGTGACGTCGATCTGCGTCGGTGCGGCCGGCTCGAACACCCCGTCCGGTGCGTGCCCGTCGCGCGACTGCCCGTGCTGCTCGCTCACGCTGTCGAGCCTACCGCCGGACCGACGACCTCGGCGGGATCTACAGGTCGGGGGAGGATGCTTGCGCCCAGAACCGCTTCGGAATCCGCCCCGCCAGCCGTGCGAGGTGCCCGGCGGTGACGGCGGATGCCATCGCGGACGCCATCGACACCGGATCCTTCGCCCGGGTGACGGCGGTCGCGAGCAGCACCGCGTCGCAGCCGAGTTCCATCGCCAGGGCCGCGTCGCTGGCCGTGCCGATGCCCGCGTCCAGGACGACCGGAACCCCGGCCTGCTCGACGATCATCGCGATGTTGTGCGGATTGCAGATGCCTAGTCCGGTGCCGATCGGCGCACCGAGCGGCATCACCGCCGCGCACCCGACGTCCTCCAGCCGCTTCGCGAGTACCGGATCGTCGGTCGTGTACGGCAACACCGTGAAGCCGTCGTCGACGAGTTGTTCTGCGGCGCTGACCAGTTCGATGGCGTCGGGGAGCAGGGTGCGATCGTCGGCGATCACCTCGAGCTTGACCCAGTCGGTCTCGAGAGCCTCCCTGGCCAGTTGCGCGGTGAGCACCGCTTCCGTGGCACCCCGGCAGCCCGCCGTGTTCGGCAACGGCGCGATGTCCAACCGCCGCAACAGGTCCAGCACCCCGGTGCGGCCGACGGCGTCCACCCGGCGCATCGCGACGGTGGTCAGTTCGGTGCCCGACGCGACCAGTGCCTCCTCGAGCACCGTCAGGTTTGCGGCGCCGCCGGTCCCCATGATCAGCCGGGACCCGAACGTGCGGCCGGCGATCGTCAGCTGGTCACCCACCCTGCACCGCCGTCAGGATCTCGATCTCCCAACCCTTTTCGACGTTCCGATCCCACGACGAGCGGGGCACGACGGCGCCGTCCACTGCCACCGCGACCCCTCGGTCGGGCAGGTCGAGGTGGGTGAGAAGCTGTGCCACCGTCATCGGCTCGGACAGTTGATGGTCCTCGCCGTTGACGGTGATGCCGATGTTCACCATGGTCGTCATTTCCTCACTCGTGCGTCGACACCAGTGTGCCGAAACGGTCGGGCAGGCAGGACACCGCCTCCGGCAGCGGTGTCCCGTCCAGTTCGGCAACCACCGCGTCCGCGGACAGCGGCGTCAACAGGATGCCGTTGCGGCCGTGCCCGGCGGCAAGGACAACCCGGTCCGTGACGCGGCCGAGAATCGGCAGGTTGTCGGGGCTCATCGGCCGCAGTCCCGCGGTCGTCTCGTGCAGTTCGTACTCGCCGATGCTCGGCATCAGGGCCTGCGCGTCGGCGATCAGGTCCCGCACCCCGGCAACGGTGACGGCGGTGTCGTCACCAGACTCGTGCTGGGTCGCGCCGAGCACCAGTCCGTCCCCCCGCGGAACGAGGTAGACGGGGCGACCGTGCACGCTGGCCCGGACGGTTCGGCTCGGCGCGGGCGCCACCCCCGGCCGGTGCCGCAGCCGGAGCACCTCCCCCTTCACCGGGCGCACCGGCAGCCCCGGCCACAACCGGGCGGACGCGGTCCCCGCGGCGAGCACCACCTGGTCGTCGGGCAGGGCCTCCAGGTCGGTGACGGTGTCGGCCCGGAACGTCACACCCGCGTCGGTGGCGGCCGCCCGCAGGGCCCGGACCAGCGCACGGTTGTCGACCGCGAGCTCGGTCGGGGCGACCAGCGCCAGCCGGATCGCCGGGGCAAGCGACGGTTCCGCGGCCCGGATCTGCGCCCGGGTGAGCAGGTCGAGGTCGTGGCCGTGCCCGGCGAGCCAGTCGGCGACGGTGCGCAGGTCCGCGGCGTCCGCGGCGTCCAACGCGACCGTCATCGAGCTCTGCGAGGTGAACAGCGTCTCGCCCGTCGACCGTTCCAGTTCCCCGCCGAAGCCGGGCCACCGGTCCAGCGACGCGGATCCGGCGGCGAGCACCGCGTCCTCGCCGGGCCAGCCCTCGGACAGCGGGGCCAGCATCCCGCCCGCCACCCACGACGCCCCCGACCCGACGGCCGGGTCGTAGAGCGTCACGGACCACCCGGACCGGGCTGCGCGCCACGCGATCGACAGGCCGATCACGCCGCCGCCGACCACCGCAACGGTTCCGTTCACCACATCCACCTCACTCCCTGCGCCGGCATGATCCGGGTCAGGTCTGACGGTCGGGGCGCGCACGCCCCCTCTCAGCCCCGCGTCCGCCGGGACTCCCGTGTCTCAATCGTTCCCCCAGAGACTACCGTTGGCCACGTGCCCACCTCGCATGCCGCTCAACGCCCCGCCCCGCGCGAACGTCTCGCGACCGCGCGCCTGTACCTGTGCACCGACGCCCGACGGGAGCGCGGCGACCTGGCGAAGTTCGCCGACGCGGCGCTGTCCGGCGGCGTCGACATCATCCAGCTCCGGGACAAGGGATCGGTCGGGGAACGGGAGTTCGGCCGGATCGAGGCGCGCGAGGAACTGGCCGCGCTCGCCGAACTTGCTGCGGTCTGTCGCAGGCACGGCGCGCTGCTCGCCGTCAACGACCGCGCAGACCTTGCCCTGGCGGCGGGCGCCGACGTTCTGCACCTCGGGCAGGGCGATCTGCCCGTGCACTACGCGCGCCGGATCGTCGGACCCGACGTCGTGATCGGCCGGTCCACCGGCAGCCGCGCGCAGGCGCAGCTCGCCGCGATCGAGGAGGGCGTCGACTACTTCGCGACCGGGCCGGTGTGGGCGACCCCGACCAAGCCGGGCCGGGGCGCCGCGGGCCTCCAGCTGGTCCGGGAGGTCGCGGCCGCGGAGCCGACGCTGCCGTGGTTCGCGATCGGCGGGGTCGACGAGCGGCGGCTGCCGGAGGTTCTCGAGGCGGGCGCCACCCGGATCTGCGTGGTCCGCGCGATCACCGAGGCCCGCGACCCGCAGGCCGCGGCCCGCGCCCTCGGCGACGCCCTCGACCGCAACGCCGCCGCATCCCGCTAACCCGCCTCCTCGGGTTCCCTAATGTCACATTGGCTCACTTAGCGATACTCGATGTGACATTAGGGAACCCGCGGGGCGCGGAACCTTAGTCGAGCCAGGACAGGACAGTGGACGGCGACAGCCGGAGCACGGTGGCGGGCAGCCGGTCGCGGAGCCCGCGGTCGGCGGTGACGACGACGGTCAGTTCGCCGGGCGCCGCGGTGAGCGTGCCCACCGCGGCGGGGCCACCCGCGAGCTCCGCCAGCGTGTCGTCCCCGCTGCCCGACGCGACGTGCACGGGCACCCGGGTGTCGACGGCGGCGACCTGCGCCGCCCGTCCCTCAAGGACCGCCTCGACCCGCGGCAGCCAGCCGAAGCCGCCGTCGGGGAGTTCGATCGTCCTCGGCAGGGTCGCCGCGATGCCCGCGAGCAGCCTGCCGGTGGCGCCCGCGCGGTCCCGCCACCACCCGTCGGGGCGGGAGCCGACGACGTTCGCGGTGTCGAGCAGCAGGCGCACCGGGGCGGCCCGCAGCGCCGCCCAGCTGGCCGCGAACCCGGGATGCAGCGGCAGGTCCGGCACCCGATCCTCGGGCACCCAGCGCAGTTCGGTGCTCTCCCCGTTCGGGACCGTCGCCAGCGGGTGCTCGGCGTCCGCGATCACCGTGGTGTACGTCCAGTCGCCGCCGACGACGCGCGCGGTGACCCGTTCGGCCCGCACCCTCAACTGGGCGGCACCGATCCCGGCCTCCTCCTCCGCTTCCCGGACCGCGGCATGGGTGGTGCTCTCGTGCGAGTCCCTCGCGCCACCGGGCAGCGCCCAGGTCCCACCCTGATGACTCCACGCCGCCCGGTGCTGGAGCAGAACCGCCGATCCACCGTCGGGCAGCGGAGCGCGCAGCAGCAGGCCAGCGGCGCCGAACCGGCCCCAGTACCGGTTGCCGTCGTCGCTCGTCGCCCAGCCGTCGCCGTCACCGCGCATCGACTTCGCCCACCTACTCCGTGTCCTCGGAATTCCCGCGCGAACGCATCGTGCGCCCACCGAACGATCCGTCTCCGAACTTAGCCAGTCACTCGGCCCGAAGCACGGATACTGCTTATATGCTGCCCACTGTCGGGGGATCCAGCCAGGTGCGAAGGGGTGCGGTGTGACAGTTCGGGTGGCCCCCTCGACGCAGCCGCGAGGCGTCGAGGCATCGGGCGCCCCGGTCGGCACGGCTGCGCGACTGCGGACCCTGGCGCGCACCACCCCCGCCAGGATGACGGCGCTCGGGATCGGGTTGGTGCTGCTCGCGATCGTGTCCGGGACGGTCGCCGCGACCCAGGTGATGGACCGGCAACGCACCCTCGACGTGCTGCACACCGAGATCGAGCCGCTCGCCTACGCCGCCCAGGACATCTACAGCTCGCTGTCCATCGCGGACGCCGCCGCGACGACGGCGTTCCTCTCCGGCGGGATCGAACCGGTCGACGTGCGCGACCGCTACACCCGGGCGATCACCGACGCGGGCGTCGACCTCGTCGACGCGGCGGCGGGCACCGACCCGACCGACACAACGGCCCACGACCTGCTGACGAAGCTGTCCGTCGGCGTGCCCGTCTACACCGGCCTGATCGAGACGGCACGCGCCAACCATCGGGACGGCCATCCGGTGGGGTCGGCGTACCTGAGCGAGGCGTCGACGATGCTGCAGACGACGCTGCTGCCGCTGGCCGAACAGTTGCACACCGTGCAGGCCGCGCGCGTGGTGGCGCTGCAGGCGGAGTTCGCGACCCCGCCGTGGCTGGCGATCGCGCTGCTGATGCTGCTGCTTGCCGCGTTGGTGGTGGCGTCGTACCTGCTTGCCCGCTGGACCCGCCGCCGGTTGAACGCCGGCCTGATCCTGGCCTGCCTCGCCGTGACCGTGTCGCTTGGCTGGCTGGTGGTCGCCGGATTCGTCTCGGCCTCGTCCACCGCCCGCGCGCTCGACCTCGGCGCGCGGCCGCTCGCCGAGCTGACGACGGCCCGCATCCTGACGCAGCAGGCCCGCGCCGACGAGACGCTCGGGTTGGTGCGGCGCGACTTCACCGGGCGCTACGACGCCGACTTCCAGCGGCACCTCGATCGGCTCGGGTCGGTCCTCGCCGACATCGAGCGGCGGGACCCGCCGGTGGCTGCACGGATCGGGGCCGCGGACCGCGCCAGGGTGGCCTGGTCGAGCGCGCACGCACAGTTGATGACGCACCTCGCCGAGGGCAACTGGCGCGGCGCCGTCACCATTGCGATCGCGGCGGGCGGGGCCGGATCCACCGCCCACTATGCGGCGGCCGACACCGAACTGACGAGTGCGATCGCGGCGACGCGCGCGGAGCTGAGGGACGGCATCGGCCGCGCACTGACGACGCTGACCGGGTTGGCGCCGGGGACCGCCGGGCTTGGGGTGATCGCGGTGACCGGGGTGGTGATCGGACTGTGGCCACGACTGCGGGAGTACCAGTGACGCGGGGCGCGCGGTGGCGCCGCCGGGTCGCGGTCGGTGCGGTCGCCGCCGCGGTCGCCGGCTGCGCCACCGACACGGTGTTCGACCTGCCGGAGCATCCGACCGCGTACCTGGCGCCACCGATGCCGTCGGGCGTGGCGACCGCACCGCCACCCGCCTCGCCCGAACCCGAGCCGGACTGCGGCGACCCGACCGCGAGCCTGCGCCCCTCGCCGGCGGACGCGACCACGCCGACCCCCGCGGTGGACCGGATCCGGGCGCGCGGACGGTTGGTCGTCGGACTCGACACCAGCAGCAACCTGTTCAGCTTCCGCAATCCCGCGACCGGCACCATCGAGGGTTTCGACGTCGACATCGCCAGGGAGATCGCGCGCGACCTGTTCGGCGATCCCAACCGGATCGAGTTCCGGATCCTGTCCTCGGCGGATCGGATCGCGGCCCTCGACAGCCGGCTGGTGGACGTGGTCGTCAAGACGATGTCGATCACCTGCGAGCGACGGGACCGGGTGGCGTTCTCGACGGTGTACTACCAGGCCGGGCAGCGGGTGCTCGCGATGCGGGGGGCGGGGATCCGGGACGCGTCCGACCTGGCGGGCCGCCGGGTGTGTGCGGCAGCGGGGACGACGAACCTGCACCGCATCCAGCAGATGCAGCCCGACGCCACGGTGCTGACGGTGCCGAACTGGGCGGACTGTCTGGTGCTGCTGCAGCAACGGCAGGTCGACGCGGTGACCTCGGACGACGCGATCCTCGCCGGGCTCGCGTCCCAGGACCCGAACGTCGAATTGGTCGGCCCCGCCTTCAGTTCCGAGCCGTACGGGATCGGCCTCAACAAGGCCGACGCGGACCTGGTCCGCCAGGTGAATCGCACCCTGGAGCGGATCCGCACGGACGGCACGTGGGAACGCATCCACGATCGGTGGCTGTCCGTGATCGGGCCTGCCCCCGCACCACCGACACCGCACTACGAGGACTGACCGCCGCGATGACCGACTCCCCCGACGACGCACCCCCCACCCAGGCCGCGCAGCCGACCCAAGCGGCGGCGGCACCACAGGATGCGAGCACGGGACCGGAGACCGCCCCCGGGGGCACGTCGGCCCGGACCTCCTCGGCGCGAAGCAGCGGACGACGCAGCCGATCGCAGCGTTCCCGCAGCGCCCGTCGCCGCATCGGCGGCGGTCTCGTCGAGGTCCCCGCCGTGACGATGCCCGACCCCGCCACCGTGGTGATGACGAATCCCGTTGTCGCCGAGAACAAGCGGTACTGTTGGAAGTGCGGCAAGCCGGTGGGGCGGGGCGGGCCGGAAGACACCGCGGGGCACTGCCCCTTCTGCACCGCCGGATTCGACTTCGCGCCCCGGTTGGCCGCGGGGGACATGGTTGCCGCCCAGTACGAGGTCCAGGGGTGTCTCGCACACGGCGGGCTCGGCTGGATCTACCTGGCCGTCGACCGCAACGTCAGCGATCGGTGGGTGGTGCTCAAGGGACTGCTGCACGCCGGGGATGCCGAGGCCCAGGCGGTCGCGCTCGCCGAACGCCAGTTCCTCGCCGAGGTCGAATACCCGGGGATCGTCAAGATCTACAACTTCGTCGAACATCCGCAGCCGGACGGCAGCACCATCGGCTTCATCGTGATGGAGTATGTCGGCGGACATTCGCTGCGCGATGCGTTGCGGACCCGGCAGCGCCCCGAACGGCTCCCGGTGGAGCAGGCCATCGCCTACGTCCTTGAGGTGCTGCCCGCCCTGGAGTACCTGCACTCGATCGGACTGGCGTACAACGACCTCAAGCCCGAGAACATCATGATCACCGAGGACCAGGTCAAGCTGATCGATCTGGGGGCGGTGGCCGCGCTGGAGGATTTCGGCTATCTGTACGGCACCCCCGGATACCAGGCACCCGAGATCCTCCGCACCGGACCGACCGTCGCCAGCGACATCTACACGGTCGGCCGGACGCTGGCCGTGCTGTGCCTGAACTTGCCGGCCGAGCACGGGCACTACCGGCCCGGTATCCCCTCCCCGGATGACGCTCCCCTGCTCGCCGAGCACGAGTCGCTGTACCGATTCCTGTTGCGCGCCACCGACACCGACCCCGACCGGCGATTCGGCGACGCCGTGGCGACCGCGGGCCAGCTGACCGGCGTCCTGCGCGAGGTGCTGTCCCGGCAGACCGGCGACGAGCATCCCGGCCTGTCCGAGCGGTTCAGCCCCGGCAGGACGGTCTTCGGAACCGATCTAGCGATCCGCGGAACGGACGTCTACCTCGACGGCGCCCGCCACGGCGTCGCCGTCGATGCGCGGGAGGTCGTTGCCGCACTGGCCGTCCCCCTGATCGATCTGACCGATCCAAGCTCCCCGTTGATCGCGGCGACGGTGCATGCCGAACCCGCTCAGACCCTGGACGCGATCCGACGGGCCCGCGCGAACAGCCTCGACCCCGGTGCCGACGGTGCACCCGGATTCACCGCGGAGATCGCATACGCGGAGGTGAAGGCCCTCCTCGATCTCGGTGACGACGACGCAGCGGCAGCCGTGCTCGACGTGGTCGCCGAGACCGGGGGCGACGACTGGCGGATCGACTGGTATCGCGGCATGGTGGCACTGCTCCGCGGCGAATATGAGGCGGCGATGACGTGTTTCGACGGCACCCTCGCCGCCCTGCCCGGCGAGATCGCCCCGAAGCTGGCGCTGGCCGCGACCGCCGAGCTGATCCTGCAGCACTGGCACACCGACGATCCGCGGCAGTGGCGCAGTTTCGCCGAGAAGTACTACCGCACGGTGTGGCGGAGCGACCGCGGGGTGGTGAGCGCGGCGTTCGGGCTCTCGCGCGAACTCGCCGAGCAGGGCGACATCGCAGGCGCGATCGCCGCCCTCGATCAGATCCCGGCGACCTCACGCCTGTTCACGACCGCCCGCATGACGGCGGCGCTGACCCGACTGTCCGGGGCGCCGATCGCGCGGCTCGACGAGGGGGCACTGCGGGACGCCGCGCGCCGGGTCGAGATGCTGCCCCCCGACGAGGGGCGGGCACCACAGATGCGGGCCGTTGTCCTCGGCACCGCCCTCGACTGGGTGCTGTCCGGGAAGGTCCCCGACCGGGACGGGGGACCGCTGCTCGGCGTCCCGTTCACCGAGGACGGTCTGCGCACCGGCACCGAGACCGCGCTACGGGCGTTGGCGCGCAACACGTCCCGGACCGCGCACCGGCACGCCCTGGTCGACCTCGCGAACCGGGTCCGGCCCCGCACCTGGTGGTAGGCGGCTGCGCCACCCGTGAGTCCTTATGGCCTGCACCGGGGCCAAATCCGCTCACGGGCGCCGGAGGCGCCTATCTCGCGAAGTCGCGGGCGAAGCGGGCTATCGCGAGCTCCTCGTTGGTCGGCACGACGAGCACCGTCACCGCGGACTCGTCGGTGGAGATGATGCGGGGGTCGTGACCGCGGACCGCGTTCCGTCGGGGATCGATCTCGATACCGAGCCGCTGCAGCCCGGCGAGCGCGTCGGCCCGCACCTCCGCCGCGTTCTCCCCGACCCCGGCGGTGAACGTGATCGCATCGGCACCACCGAGCACCGCCAGGTAGCCGCCGACGTACTTACGGAGCCGGTGGATGTAGACGTCGTAGGCGAGGGTCGCGGCCGGGTCACCCGCGTCGATCAGCTGCCGCAGCTCCCGGAAGTCGTTGACCCCGCTGAGTCCCTTGAGTCCCGAACGCCGGTTCAGCAGGTCGTCGATCGCGTCGACCTCCAGCCCGGCGCTGCGGCGCAGGTGCATCAGAATGCCGGGGTCGATGTCGCCGCTGCGGGTTCCCATCACCAGCCCCTCGAGCGGGGTGAGTCCCATCGACGTGTCAATCGCGCGGCCACCCGCGATCGCCGATGCCGACGCCCCGTTGCCCAGGTGCAGCACGATCTGGTTCAGCTCGGCCGGGTCGCGACCGAGCACCTCCGCCACCCGCGCCGACACGTACTCGTGGGAGGTGCCGTGGAACCCGTAGCGGCGGATACCGTGCGCTGCGGCGACCTCGGCGTCGAGGGCGTAGGTGCGGGACCGGGCGGGCAGGGTGTGGAAGAACGCGGTGTCGAAGACCGCGACGTGCGGCACGAACGGCAGCGCCAGCATCGCACCCTCGATGCCGATCACGTTGGCCGGGTTGTGCAGCGGGGCGAGTTCCGACAGTCGGGTGATCTCGTCGATCACGTCGGGCGTGATGAGCGTCGGGCGGTGGAAGACCTCTCCGCCGTGCACCACTCGGTGGCCGACGGCGGCGATGCCCGCGGTCACCAGATCGACGCCCGCCTCGGCGAACATCCCGAACGCCAGCCGCAGTCCGTGCGCGTGGTCGCTGATCGGACCGCGGTGTTCCCGGTCCGTGCCGCGGTGGTGGTGCGTGACCAGCCCGTCGGGCTCCCCGATCCGTTCGACAAGTCCGGCCGCGATCGCCTCCCCGCCGTCCGGGTCGACCAGTTGATACTTGATCGACGACGATCCCGAATTGACTACCAGCACCGATCCTTTCACGACCGTGCCTCCCCCGACTCGATGCCCTGCGCCTGGATCGCGGTGATCGCAACCGTGTTGACGATGTCCTGCACCAGCGCCCCCCGCGACAGGTCGTTGACCGGCTTGTTCAGGCCTTGCAGCACCGGGCCGACCGCGACCGCACCCGCGCTGCGCTGCACCGCCTTGTACGTGTTGTTCCCGGTGTTCAGGTCGGGGAACACAAACACCGTCGCCCGGCCCGCGACCTGCGAGTCGGGGAGCTTCGCCGTCGCCACGGTCGGCTCGACCGCCGCGTCGTACTGGATCGGGCCCTCCACCAACAGATCCGGGCGCCGCTCCCGGACCAGCGCGGTCGCCATCCGCACCTTGTCCACCTCGATCCCGGCGCCGGAATCGCCGGTCGAGTAGGACAGCATCGCAATCCGCGGGTCGATGCCGAAGCGGGCGGCGGTGCGCGCGGAGGAGATCGCGATGTCGGCGAGCTGTTCGGCCGTCGGGTCGGGGACAACGGCGCAGTCGCCGTAGGCAAGCACCCGGTCGGCCAGGCACATCAGGAAGATGCTCGACACCGTCGACACCCCCGGTTCGGTCCGGATGATCTCGAACGAGGGGCGGATGGTGTGCGCGGTGGTGTGCGCGGCGCCGGACACCATGCCATCCGCGATTCCGGTGTGCACCATCATCGTTCCGAAGTACGAGACGTCGGCCATCACCTCCCGCGCCCGGTCGACGGTCATCCCCTTATGCTCCCGCAACCGCGCGTACTCGACCGCGAACCGTTCGGTGTGCTCGCAGTCCGACGGGGTGAGGACCGCGGCGCCGTCGAGGTCGACGCCGAGGTCTGCGGCCCGACGACGGATCGCCGTCTCGTCCCCGAGGATGGTCAGGTCGGCGATGCCGCGTTGCAGCACCCGTCCCGCGGCCCGCAGGATCCGGTCGTCGCTACCCTCCGGGAGCACGATGTGCCGCCGGTCGGCGCGCGCCCGTTCGATCAGCTGGTACTCGAACATCTGCGGTGTGACCACCTCGGGCCGCTCCACCCGCAGCCAGGCCAGCAGGTCCGCGGCATCGACCCGCTGCTCCATCAGGCTCAACGCGGTGTCGACCTTGCGCTGCGATCCGACGGCCACCCGCCCCCGGGTGACCGCCGCCGCGGACGCGGTGTCGAAGGTCCCGAGGTCGGTGGTCAGGATCGGCAGACTCGGCCGCAATCCCGCCATCAGCTTCGCGACGGCCGGGTGCGGCAGCAGGCCCCCGTTCATGATGATCCCGGCGATCGACGGAAAACCCTCCGCCTCATGGGCGTTGACGAGAGCAAGCAGAGCATCGGAGCGGTCGGCCGGGACGATCACGACCATTCCGTCGGTGAGCCGCTCGAGGATGTGCTCGGCAGTCATGCCCCCGACCATCACCCGCAGCGCCTCCCGCTGCAGCAATTCGGTGTCCCCGCTGTAGAGTTCACCGCCGATCGCCCGGCGCAGTTCGGCGACCGTCGGCGCAACCAGCAGCGGGATCTCGGGCAGACTCCACACCGGCACCGCGAGCGGAGCCAGCGCGACCCGCACCGCGTCGAGGTCGTCGGGTGCGCAACGGTTCACCACCACACCCACCAGATGCGCATGGCGGGACCGCAATTCGGCCGCACAGATCTGGCCGAGCTGCAACACCTCGTCGGCGGTGCGACCCGAACCGCGCAGGGCAAGCAGCACCGGCGCATCCAGATTGACGGCGATCCTCGCGTTGAACTCCAGTTCGCTTGGGCTCGCCACATCGGTGTAGTCGCTGCCGACGATGACGACCGCGTCGCACTGCTGCGCCATCTCGTGATACCGGGCGACGATCTCCGCGAGCGCCAGTTCGGGGTCGGCGTGCACCGCCTCGTACGTGACGCCGAGGCTCTGCTCGTAGGTCAGGTCGGCGGTGGTGTGGTCGAGCAGCAATTCGAGGATGTAGTCGGGCTCGTCGGTGGAGCGGGCGATCGGCCGGAACACCCCCACCCGCGCCGTCGACCCGCACAACATCTGCAGCACGCCCAACGCGATCGTCGACTTCCCCGTGTCGCCCTCCGGGGAGGCGATGTAGACACTCGAGACTGCGGACGCTGCGGAGGCCATGGCGTCCACCCTAGCCAGTGCGGTCGGTCCCGTAGGTCCGGCAGGGACGGCGTCGCGGGCCGAGGCGAATGGCGGCGCTGCATAATCGACATCCATGAGCGACTCCTCCTTCCCCGACGTCCGCTGGGGGTCCGAGAGCAGCATCCTGCGCGGTCCGGCCACCGCTTTCGGGTCGACCCGGTTCGGATCGTGGATGATCCGCAGCCTGGCCGGCGTGGATCGGACGCTGCTCGAACGCAGCCGTGGCCGCTTCACGGTGCTTGGGCCGATCGGACTGCCGACGGTGCTGCTCAACTCGACCGGACGCAAGTCGGGTCTGCGGCGCACCAGCCCGCTGCTCTACCTCCGGGACGGCGATCGGCTCGTGGTGGTGGGCAGCAACTTCGGGCAGGCACATCATCCGGCGTGGACGGGCAATCTGCTGGCCGATCCGCAGGCCAGCGTGACGATGGCGGGCCGCGAGATCGAGGTGCTGGCGACCCCGGTCACCGGCGCCGAGAAGGACCGGCTGTACACCGCGTTCGTCGAGTTGGCCGGGGCGTACGAGGTGTACCGGGGCCGCACCGACCGGGATCTGCGGATGTTCGCGCTGTCCGTGCGGTAGACCGGGTCGTCGTTAGACGACGGAGGGGCGGTCGATGTCGGACACGTCGGCGCCCGCGGACTCGAGGCGGGCGAACAGGCCGTCCGTCCCGTTGCGGGACGCGAACTCGAGTTCGGCGTCGGTGATCGGCACCGCCTGCAGCCAGGTGGTGACGTCCTCCTCGCGGTCGACGAGGATCTCGAGGTCGGGCCAGATGAACGGGACGACGAGCAGGACGTGCTTGGTGCCGCGGCCCGGGTCGGCCTCGTGGACCGCGTTGGGCACGATCGTGTTCGGGGTGACGTGGAACGACCCGGACGCGACCGCGAAGGCGCACTGCGCCAGCACGTCGGCGAGGGCGCGGTGGTCGGCGCGGCCGACGGTGATCAGTTCGGTGCGGATCGGCCGCCCGTCGTCGGTGGTGACATTGGTGGGATATCGGACCATGTCCAGCGTGGCGTACGAGGCGTACCCGGGGCCCGGGCAGCCGTCACCGATCGCGATCGACACCTCGTCCGGCTTCTCGCCGTCGGCCTCCGGGTCGACGCCCGCGCGGAACCGCAGCACCTGCGGCAACGCTCCGAACACCTCGCCGAGTCGGCGGGCGGCTTCCATGACGTCGTCGCTGGCATCCATGACACGTCAGCCTAGTGAGCCGCCCGCCCGATACCGGCGTCAGCCCAGGGCGCGCAGCCGCGGCGCCAGATCCCGCTCAAACAACTCCAAGAACCGCCGCTGATCATGCCCGGGCGCATGAAACACCAGATGGTTCAGCCCGGCATCGACATAATCCCGCACCCTCGCGACCGCCTCATCCGGATCCGACGCCACGATCCACCGCTTCGCGACCTGCTCAATCGGCAACGCATCCGCCGCCGCCTCCATCTCGATCGGATCCTCAATCGAATGCTTCTGCTCCGGAGTCAACGACAACGGCGCCCA